>JAAYAZ010000182.1 GCA_012719115.1 Dehalococcoidales bacterium | reverse complement strand
TCCCCTTTTTCTCCCACTTTCTACCACTTTCTACCATTCTACTACATTTAGACCTGCGTTTGTCAATACTTTACAAGCCTTTTTTTATTATTTAGCAGATAATTCTTTTTACTTAGCTTTTTTATGGTAAAATAGTACCCGTCTGTTAGCCTGTGGCAAAATAAAATAATCTTGTTGGCAGACCTTATAATGATTGACACGGAGCAACTAATTGAGAATCGATATCCTGACACTGTTTCCGAAAATGTTTACCGATTTTTCCAGCACCGGCATTTTTCAGCGGGCGATTGAAAACAAGCTGGTGGAATTAAATATTTATAATATTCGGGACTATACACATGATAAACACCATATTGTAGATGACTACCCCTACGGAGGGGGCGCCGGTATGGTTATGAAACCGGAGCCGATTTTCGAAGCGGTAGAAAGCATTATGCAACCGGAAGAAAATAGTAAAAAGGTTCCTGTAATTTTAACAACCCCCCGGGGCCGCCTTTTTTCACAGGAAATTGCAAAAGAGCTTGCACAAAATGAACGCCTCATTATTATATGCGGGCACTATGAGGGAGTTGATGAACGCATACATCGCAATTTGGCAACCGATGAAATCAGTATCGGGGATTATGTACTGAGCGGCGGAGAACCGGCCGCAATGGTGATTGTGGACGCGGTGACAAGGCTTATACCCGGCGTGCTCGGCTCTGAAGAATCAGCTAAAGACGATTCGCATTCCGCCGGCTTGCTGGAATACCCGCAATATACCAGACCGGCAGTTTTTCGTGATTGGGAAGTTCCCGAAATATTGCTTTCGGGTAATCACGGAGAAATCGCCAAATGGCGCCGGGAGCAATCGGTATTAAGAACAGCCGAGCGCCGGCCTGAACTGCTGAATAGAGCAGACCTGAATAAAAAAGAAATAGAGATGGTAAAGGAAAAATACGAAAATCTTTTCAAGGAAGAATAGCATCAATCGGCAAATAAGCCGATATAAACTTGAAAAATTTTCCCGATAATGTTTTAATTAACAGGTTAAGGAGTTCTAAGCAATAATGAATGTTAAAACACTAATTGAAGAAGTAAAACCGAATCCGGATATCCCCGAACTCGCCTCCGGCGATACAGTTAAAGTACACTGTCTTATTAAAGAAGGCGATAAAGAGCGTATCCAGATATTTTCAGGCCTCGTAATCAGGATTTGCCGCAGAGCGGATGGCGGTAATTTTACCGTCAGGCGTGTAGCGCACGGCGTTGGTGTGGAAAGAACCTTCCAGTTTATGTCACCGCTGGTTGCCAAGGTTGAAGTTACCCGTCACGGAAGAGTGCGACGGGCAAAATTGTTCTACCTGCGTAAATTAAGCGGCAAAGCGGCTCGTATCAAAGAAAGACGCGTATAAAAAGTAACGACGGCGACAGGTTCTCATATAAAGCGGGAACCTGTCGCTTTTTGTTAGCATATGTAACCTCCATTTTTGCTTAAGGAGAGCGCGTTTTGTCCTACGCTGAAGTCAGTGTTAACTCACCGGTTTATCATAATCGCACATTCAGCTATTCTATTCCCGACGGAATGGACATTTGTCCCGGACAGGCTGTCTGGGTCCC
>JAAYAZ010000181.1 GCA_012719115.1 Dehalococcoidales bacterium | reverse complement strand
TCGATTGTTACCTTAATCAAATCAAACCGGATTTTAGCAATATTCTCGATAAAATAACTAACAAAACTTATAGTATTATTCTAATCGATAAGAACGGAAAAGATATAGATAATGCCAGATTTGATTATAATAGGTTACGGGGTGACTTCGAAAATATCCTGTCCCTTCGTAAAATAGATAACCCCGCTATGGGTTTGTTTGCCGTATTATTTACAGAGACAAGCTTTGGTAATGAAGCTGAATTGGATAGGGCGCTACGTACCGATTATTCAAATTATCTTTTATAAAAAAGCAGTATCCACAATCGTTGGAAACAAAACCTGCAACAGCAGCTGATATAAAAAAATCTGGAGCGGGTGACGGGATTCGAACCCGCGACGTCTTGCTTGGGAAGCAAGCACTCTACCGCTGAGTTACACCCGCGCTCGTTAAGAACTCCTCTATTTTACCTTTAATTAAGCTCAACTGTAAAGATACAATCGATATTCTCCTTATTCGAATATAAATGCAAATGCAGCCTATTTTATTATTGACACCTCACTATTCATAATGGATACTATATGGAAAACAATGCTTTGACAAATGGTGAATGTATGATAAAAATTGCTGTGGATGTGATGGGTGGTGATTATGCCCCTCAGCAAATTATAAAAGGCTCTATCGATGGCGCCAAAAAGTATAATGCAGCTGTCATTTTAGTTGGCAATAATGAGGTTATTCAAAAAGAATTAAATAAACACGATATTTCAGGTCTTAGTATAGAAATTGTCCACACAGATGAATTTCTTATTGAAGGTGAAAGCCCGGCCTTTACCATACGAAATAAAAACAATTCCTCGATTATGCTTTGTGTAAAACTGGTCAGGGATGGTAAGGCAGACGCCGTAATAAGCGCCGGCCCCACAGGAGGACTGGTTGCTTCTTCCGTGCATATCCTTGGTACATTTGAAGGTATTTCACGCCCCGTAATCGGCGGCCCTTTTATGGGGTTTGCCCCGAATACCTTACTCTTCGACGTTGGAAGTAATGTAGATTCAAGACCTGAACAACTACTTGATTTTGCTATGATTGGAACTGTTTATGCCGACAAAATAATGGGGATAGAAGAACCTACCGTTGCTCTTGCCAGTGTAGGCTCGGAGGAAGGAAAGGGAAACAGGGTCGTTCGGGAAGCATATGAACTTTTAAAGAAAACCGGTTTAAATTTTATAGGCAACATCGAAGGAAACGATATTGTACAGGGAAAGGTAAATGTTGTTATCTGTGACGGTTTTGTAGGTAATATACTGTTAAAATTCAGCGAGGGGTTGTCAATAGTTGTTTCGAACTGGTTGAAAGACAGACTGTCATACAATCTTTCCGACGAGGATGGAAAAAATATAACCGCAGAACTGCAACACCGCATAAGAATAAATACGCATAACGGAGTAATGCTTTATGGTGTAAATGGTATTGTCTGTAAAGCACATGGCAATAGCAGCGCAAAAGATATCAGCGACACTATGGCTATGGTAAAAAATGCAGTGGAGTCAGATGTGGTGAATAAACTAAGAACCGGCCTAGCTAATATAATGAGTAAAAAATAAAAAACGGGAATCACTGTTTACATGAAGTCCCGTTTTTAAAAGGGAATGCTTTCCCTGATTTTCCCTATTTCTTTTTTGCCGGCTTTGAAGGAGCAGATGACGGTTTGTTGCCGGCTGCTCTTGCTGGTGCTTTATGTCCCATTTTACCCCCCCTTTCTTAATTCTGTGAAAAATATAAACCTTTAAAAATCATTATACTAAAAAACTATATAAAATATCTATTTCTTTTTATGAAAACGCCTAAAAAATGAGGGCATATCCAATTCGTCCTCATTTTCATTGTGTAGTAATCGTTTTACTTCTTTCTGTTTCTCTTCATTTAATATTTTTTCATGTTCTTCCATTTCCTCTTTTGTGGAAAACCCGGTAGCAATCAATGTTAAGCGGACATTGCCTTCCAATGCCGGGTCCACCATCACACCGAAAATAACCTTGGCGTCAGGCGCAACAGCTTTTTTAATTGTTTCGGCAGCATCATTTACCTCAAAGAGTGTAAGGTCGCCACCCCCGACAACATTAAACATAACTTTTTGTGCGCCGTGAACAGACTGGTCCAGTAAAGGACTGGTTAACGCTTGTTTTGCAGCTTCAACGGCACGGTTAGGACCGTTTCCCCAGCCTATTGACATCCATGCATGCCCCGAATCCTGCATGATAGATTTTACATCAGCAAAATCGAGATTGATAAAACCCGGAACCGTAATTACCTCAGCAATTGACTGCACCCCCTGATGTAATACCTCGTCAGCCATTCTAAAGGCTTCACTGATATTTGTCCTCTTGTCACATAGGTCGAGTATTTTTTCATTGGGGACTATAATAAGAGTATCCGCATGCGGTGAAAGATCCCGTATCCCCTCTTCCGCAACTTTGGCTCTTTGAAGCCCTTCGAATTTAAACGGCAGAGTAACTACTGCAATAGTTAAAGCACCGCTTTTCTTTGCAATCTCAGCTACTATAGGCGCAGACCCAGTACCGGTGCCACCTCCCATCCCCGCAGTAATAAAAACCATATCCGAGCCCTTGATAACATCCTGAATTTCTTCAGAACATTCTTCAGCCGCCTTACGTCCCTTGGTGTGGTCACCACCTGCGCCCAAACCTCGTGCCGATTTTATACCCAATTGAATCCTGGTGGAAGCCTCCGTTAATTCAAGGTGTTGAGTATCGGTGTTCATAGCAACAAATTCCACGCCCCTAATACCCTCTTGAACCATTCTTGTTACAGCATTGCACCCTGACCCGCCCATGCCGATAACCTTGATTTTAGCCGGACTTGGAACGTTAATAGCCTTTGTCATAACCACTCTCCTGCATTCAATATCTATATATTCTTTCCCACTATTCTCGAAATATAGTTGGCGTTACGCGATTGCTTTTCGTCATTTATTAGCTTCCAAAGAAGCAAACCTACGCCGGTAGCATGCATCGGATTACCCAATGCGTCTGATACACCCGGCAATCTTGATGGATAACCGATTCTTGCCGGCAAGCCGGTAGCGCTTACTGCCAACTCCGCCAGGCCCGGCATATTAGCACTGCCGCCGCATATAACCATGTTTAGCGAGGCAATATTCGGAAACTCTATTTCTGATAATTCTATCATCACAAACTTAAAAAGTTCTTCGAATCGTGAACTGATTATCTTGGTTAAAGTATCCTGTGAAATGCTGGTATCACCAACAGTAATGTCTTTTATATCCGGGGAATTGCTAAACGGAATTACATTTCCGTATTTGGTTTTTATTTGCTCGGCTGTTTCAAACGGTATTCCGGTTGTAATCGCAATATCCCTTGTAACGTGAAAACCTGAAACAGGTAAAACGAAAGCGTAATAGGCGCTGCCGTTCTGGAAAACTACTACGTCTGTAGTTCCTCCGCCGATATCCAATAGAATAGACCCGTCCTGTTTTTCCTCTTCAGTGAGTACAGCTTCCGCACTGGCTAAAGGTTCCAGTACAACGTCTTCAACCTTCACACCACAGCTACGAACGCATTTAACCAGATTCTGTACACTGGTAGAGGCTGCCG
>JAAYAZ010000180.1 GCA_012719115.1 Dehalococcoidales bacterium | reverse complement strand
TCTATTCGCCCTACAGCATATCCTTAGCGCTGGCAATGGCTTATGCCGGAGCAAACGGGCAAACCGAAGAGCAGATGGCGGAGACTTTAAAGTTCATGCTGGAGGATGAGGAGTTGCACTCAGCTTTCAACAAACTGGCAATCGAGCTAAACAGCCGCAACGAAATACCCGCCGGCAGCGAGGCTCAGGGTTTCGAGTTGAATATCGTAAATGCCACCTGGGGACAGACAGGCTTTGAGTTTATGCAGGCATTCCTCGATGTTCTGGCTGAAAATTATGATGCCGGAATCAGGCTTTTAGATTATGAAAAAGACCCCGAGGCTTGCCGACAGACCATCAATGACTGGGTTTACGAGCAGACCAACGGACGCATCGAAGACCTCATTCCCGAAGGCGCAATAGACGAAATGACGCGCCTGGTTCTTACCAATGCCATCTACTTCAACGCTGCCTGGCTGCACCAGTTCGACGAGGATTATACCTACGATGATACTTTCTATCTGCCGGACGGCAGTACCGTTACCGTACCGATGATGCACCAGACCGAAAGATTCAACTATGTGGACGGAGATGATTATACGGCAATAGAATTGCTTTACGATATCTACGAAATGTCTATGGTGATAATTATGCCGGACGAAGGCAATTTCTCCGAATTTGAAAACTCACTGAGCTCCGAAACGGTAGCCGCTATTATAGATGAAATGTCGTCAGGGCAAGTCAACCTGACCATGCCCAAATTCGAGTTCGAATCGGAATTCAACTTAAACGATGCCTTGAAGGCGATGGGAATGACCGAAGCCTTTTCCGGTAGCGCCGACTTTTCAGGGATAACCGATAAGGCTGACCTTGCCATCAGCGACGTAATTCATAAAGCATTCGTTTCGGTAGATGAAGAAGGCACCGAAGCAGCAGCAGCTACCGCTGTCATCTTCCAGGAAACCGCAATGCCGATTGGTATAGCCGATGTCAATATCGACCATTCGTTTATCTTCCTTATCAAGGACATCACAACCGGTTCAACCCTGTTTGTAGGAAGAGTCATCAATCCGGCTGCCTAAATATCGGATAGCCGTAAGTGAGAAGCAGATATTAAAAAGATAATTTTTAGTGTGCTTGCTGCAATACTTGTCCTGAGTTAGGGTTCCTGCTCGCAAACGCAGCTGTACGGGCAGGAACTTAAATCCGATAAGCAGTATGATACCTCGCCCGAAGTCAGTTATTCCGATATGGAAACACTGGTAAACGGCAACAACGAATTTGCTTTGGAACTTTACCGGCAGTTGAGTGACGGTGATAACGGCAACCTGTTCTTATCCCCTTACAGCCTGTCTGTTGCGCTGGCGATGACCTATGCCGGGGCGGAGGGAGCCACCAGAGAACAGATGGCTGAAACCCTCAATTTCATACTTGAGGAAGAGAATTTGCATTCCGCTTTCAACAAACTGGCTATCGAGCTTGCCAAGCGCGGAGAAGGCAACAAGAGCGAGGATGAAGAGGGCTTCAAGTTAAATGTAGTAAATGCTATCTGGGGACAGATTGAATACGCCTTCCTCGATGAATACCTGGATACGCTGGCTGTAAATTATGATGCCGGTTTGAGGCTATTGGATTACACCACCGACCCCGAAGCCTGCCGTCAGGTTATAAATGACTGGGTCAGCGAGCAGACCGAGGGAAAAATCGAAGATCTGATTAAAGAAGGTATTATTACGGAAATGACGCGGCTGGTTTTAACCAATGCTATCTATTTCAATGCCGCCTGGGATAAGCCTTTCAATGAGGATAATACCGGTAACGGTACATTTTACCTTCCCGACGGCAGCACTGTTACCGTTGCGATGATGCACCAGACCGAAGACTTCGGTTATACCGAAGGCGATGGTTATCAGGCAGTCGAGCTGAAATATGACGGTAACGAGCTTTCAATGCTGATTATCCTGCCGGAAGACGATAATTTCGCGCAGTTTAAAGAAACCTTCGATGCGGAAAAACTGGATGCAATTATAGAAGAAATGCGCACTGCCAGCATTACACTTACAATGCCCAAATTCGAATACAGTTCTCAGTTCAGTGTCAAGGATGCCCTGCAGGCTATGGGAATGACGGATGCTTTTTCTATGGCTGCCGACTTTTCCGGTATCGATGGAACCTATGACCTTTTCATTGAGGATGTCGTTCACAAGGCTTTCGTATCGGTGGATGAAGCCGGAACCGAAGCCGCCGCCGCTTCAGCAGTCGTCATAAATTTGAAGGGAGTAATGGAACAGGCCGAAGTTAACCTCGACCACCCGTTTATCTATCTTATTCGCGATATCCAGACCAACACTGTATTATTTATCGGCAGTGTTGTAAATCCGGCAGTTTAGTGCTATAGTAAAATTATCCTATATGATGCTTTATAATTGAAGATTCACCTCGAAAGAGGAGCGGGAATGAAAAAGCTGGTTTTTAGCTTGCTGGCAATAATACTTATAGTGAGTACACTATCATGCGGCCCTGTAAATGACCCAGCGACAACCCAAACTCAGGGAACGACAACGCAAACAGACACCAATAGTACAACCCATACGCTTACGGAACAATACGGACAGTATCTGAAGGCGGATGCCGGTTACAACTCCTCCCCCGATGCAAGCGATGAAATCCTGCAGACCCTGATTGACGGCAATAACCGATTTGCCGTCGATTTATACCATCAGTTTAGCGGTAAAAACAACGGAAACCTCTTCTATTCACCCTACAGCATATCACTTGCGCTGGCGATGACCTATGCCGGAGCCAACGGGCAAACAAAAGAGCAGATGGCAGAGGTGCTGCACTTTATGCTGGAAGACAGCGAACTGCATTCCGCATTCAATAGAATGGCTATCGAATTGAATAATCGCAATTCAGCCAGGGAACCTTGCGGCGTGCAGGGAGTTCAATTGCATATCGCTAATTCCATCTGGGGACAGCAGGGCTATGACTTTATGCAGACATTTCTGGGCGTCCTTGCCGAGAACTACGATGCCGGAATGAGGCTACTCGGATTATTTGACATTTAGTTGCTAATGACACAAAATTACTACGTTCAATCCTTTGATAAGCAATAACGGAGGGAAACGTATTGACAGATAATGACCTTTCATTAGCCAGATCCAGGCAAAAAACAGTAGATGCCATGCGTTCGTTAATAAACGGGTATTCTTTGCCTAGGGAATATTGGACTGTTGATTCAGCAAGATTGGAAGGGTGGTTTGACGTTAATGCGTATTTTTCAGTGCTTAGTCATTTGTCAATGCAACCCGGCTATACTCTGGATTATGTATATCATGGCCGCCAGTTAGAAGGCCATCCTTATATGTATGCCAGGCGTGTTGATAGTAAACCGTTCAGTTCCTTGAAAGAATTAACTCAAAGTAGTAATACTGACATGCTAAAAACCCCTACAGTCGCCCAGGAGATTACGATTATCTATCATATATACAGACCGATAACACAAAAGAATCGTTCTTTCAATACGCTGTGCTTCGTATATTGGGTGGGAACTTCTATCTGTATTGGCATGATAACTATAGAAAATGTACTATAATTTGCGATCACATAGGATTAGAAGCTCTTTTCTGTGATACAGGTATCTTACGGGACCAAAATCTGCCTTTTAAAATCCAAGAAGAAGCTCGCCACTTAGAACTAGCGCCAAGGGTTGAATTTACCGAAGATACAGCTGTCGTCAGATTGGTAACCTTTACCAAATGGGGTGGTTTCAATGAAGGAACATACACTATCACACGTACATTTCCTCATATCATTACCGATATCAAAATAGAAAATCTCGTGCATTGGCATTGCGGGGAAATGTATTAGATCAGGTACTCGAGTTATTTTACTACTATCTGCTGCAGATTTATAACATTAATCGTAATA
>JAAYAZ010000179.1 GCA_012719115.1 Dehalococcoidales bacterium | reverse complement strand
CGGACGACCGGGGCGAGACAGGAACTCGGGATGGAACTGGCACCCCAGCATCCACACATGGTTTTTCAGCTCGCATATTTCAACCAGATTGCCATCGGGCGACATTCCGCTATATACCAGACCGGCAGCGGCAAACTGCTCGCGGTAATTGTTATTAAACTCGTAGCGATGGCGATGACGCTCGCTGATTTTTTCTTTTTGGTAGAGTGAGGCGGCAATTGTGCCCGATTTAAGTACGCAGGGGTATTCACCCAACCGCATCGTGCCGCCCTTATCTTTAACAGACAACTGCTCCGGAAGATATGCTATAACCGGATGCGCCGTGCCCTCATTGAATTCGGTTGAATTAGGGATATCGGATTTAAGGACAAAACGGGCAAATTCAATTACCATTATTTGCATACCGAGGCAGATGCCGAAATAAGGAATATTGTTTTTGCGGGCATATTGGGCAGATTTTAACATCCCTTCGATGCCGCGTATACCGAAACCGCCAGGCACGATGATGCCCTGCGCATGACGAAGTAGCGCTTCTCCGCCGGGTTTTTCCAATTCCTCCGAGTGAACCCAGTCCAGATTGATTTTTTTCTTATGGTATAGCCCGGCGTGGCAAAGAGATTCACGCACCGAGTAGTAAGCGTCTTCCAGTTCGACATACTTGCCTACCAGCGCGATATTTACTTCTTCGCACGGCTCCTTGATACAGGCAACCATCTCCCGCCAGGACGAAAGGTCGGGACCACCCGCTTCAAGACGCAGGCGTTTTATGATAAGTTCAGCCATACCGAACTCTTCCAGAATAATGGGTACTTCGTATATGGTCGAGACTGTAGGCAGCGGTATCACGGCATCCAAATCCACATCGCAGAAAAGCGATATTTTATCGCGAATGCCTTCGGAAATGGGGTAATCGCTGCGGCATATGATTACATCCGGCTGAATACCGATACGGCGCAGTTCGTTGACACTGTGCTGTGTCGGCTTGGTTTTCAATTCTTTGGTGGAGTTTATGTGCGGCAGCAGCGTTACATGGATATAGAGCACATTATCCCGCCCGACATCCTTGCGCATCTGCCGAATGGCTTCCAAAAAAGGCTGCCCTTCGATATCGCCCACCGTGCCGCCCACCTCTACCAGAATTACATCGGCTTGCGATTGCTCCGAAAGCCTCTTAAACCTTTGTTTGATTTCCCCTACCAGATGCGGAACCACCTGTATGGTACCTCCGAGGTAGTCTCCGCGCCTTTCCTTTGCAATTACCGAGCTGTAGATTTGCCCGGAGGTGATATTGGAATCGGCTGTAAGCTCGACATCGATAAAACGCTCGTAATTACCGAGGTCTAAGTCGGTTTCGGCTCCGTCTTTGGTGACAAAAACTTCACCGTGCTGATAGGGAGACATAGTTCCCGGGTCGACATTCAAATAAGGGTCCATTTTCAGAACTGAGACGCTGATACCGCGGCTCTTGAGGATGTTACCGATAGAGGCTACCGTGATGCCTTTTCCGACGGAGCTGACAACGCCGCCGGTTACAAAGATATATTTAGACATATAAAAAACTGTTCCCCGAATTTCAAAATATTTTGCATTTCTATACTTCCGTATGGATTTAGGAATTTAATCACAACAGTACAACAAATAGTTACAGGTAAAAATCATAATCACAGGGGCTTTGAAAGAATGGGTTTCTTTTATTATATGAATCCGACAGGGAAAATGTCAACATTTACGGATATTTTTTCGACAAAGCACACAATATTTCCCCTCACAGGCACACAACCGATAGTGCAAAAGGCATTTGTTAATACTTATTTATTAACTTTTATGTCATTATGTTGACAATTTACATAAAAATGTATTATAATACCGCTACTTGAATTAACTACATCAGGAAATAAAATGGCAGCAAAAGACTATTACAATATACTCGGAGTTGCAAAAAACGCCGGCGACAAGGAAATCAAGCAGGCATTCCGCAAACTGGCGCGCAAGTACCACCCGGACGTTAATCCGGGAGATAAGAGCGCAGAAGAAAAGTTTAAGCAAATCAGTGAGGCTTACGAAGTTCTTTCAGATGAAAAGAAACGTAAGAAATACGACCAGTTCGGCGACCAGTGGCAGTATGCCGACCAGTACGCCCGCAGCGGAGGGCAGAAAGCCGGCTACCAGACATATGATTTCAGCGATATTTTCGGCGGCGGCGGGCAATCGCAGAGTTACCGCTACGCAGGAGACGACCTCGGCAGCATTTTCGGCGACCTTTTCGGTACGGGACGCAGCCAAAGAGGAGCAGCTCCCAAACAGGTTAAAGATATTGAATCCGCTATCGAAGTAACGCTTGAAGAAGCATTCAGCGGAGCTACGCGCCTATTTACCATTCAGGACAGCAAGCCCTGCCAGGCCTGCCACGGAACCGGGCGCGTGCACAGAATCCCCTGCTTCACCTGCGGAGGAACCGGGACCCATTCGACCGAAAAGCGTATCGAGGTAAAGATACCGGCCGGCGTTAAAACCGGTTCGCGTATCCGCATTGCCGGACAGGGGCGTGAAGGTTACGGAAGTATCGGAGATTTGTACCTTGCGGTAACCGTTAAACCACACCCAGTATTTGAACGGCAGGAAAACGACCTGCTGGTTACTATAGATGTTCCGCTGGCAACGGCGGTGCTGGGCGGGGAGGTAAAAGTCCCCACGCT
>JAAYAZ010000178.1 GCA_012719115.1 Dehalococcoidales bacterium | reverse complement strand
TATCATGAAATAACCACCCGACAGCATCTCACGAGGCTTGAGGCTATTGATTTAATTCATAACGGCAAACCTATCGAGATAAAAGAAACTAAAAAAGATGTTTTAACTATCGGCATTGCAGGACACCCTTACGTTCTGCATGATGAGCAGGTCAGCCATAATCTGATTAAAAGACTGAAAGCGGCGGGAGTAAATATTCTAACTCCCGAAATGGCTCCCGAAGCCCCCGATTCCAACGGTAACGGCCACACACAGTTTGCCGGGCTCGCCAAGAATTACTGGGAGTCGGAGGAGGATGTGGTGGGAGCCGGTGATTGGTATACACGCATCAAGGTTGACGGTATAATTGGTATTATGGCATTTGCCTGCGGTCCGGATTCAATGATGATGAGTCTGGTGCAAAGGCAGGCGCACTCTGCCAATATCCCCTTTATGAGTTTGACCGTGGAAGAACATACGGCAGAAGCCGGTGTTGTAACCAGAATCGAAGCCTTTTTGGACATGATACACAGAGCGAAAAGAAGGAACGAACAATGCGTATAACATTTCCTCATATCGGCAATGCTTATATAGCTATTAAAGCCATGCTGGACCCGCTGGGCGTGGATTACGTAGTGCCGCCCAAATGCAATAAAAGGACTTTATCGCTGGCAACCAAATATTCGCCCGAAGGAGTCTGCATTCCGTTCAAGCTCAACCTCGGCAACATGATAGAAGCTGTGGAACTGGGCGCGGACCATATCCTGAACGTTACCGGGCACGGCACCTGCCGAATGGGATACTATTTCAAAGTTCAGGAACAAATCCTGCGTGATATGGGTTATGACGTTACGATGATGCTGACCGGGCTTTCGGAACATAAACTTAAAGGATTTTTGAATCTTTTAAGAAGCGTCTCCAACAATGCTCCCTGGAGCAAAATTATCTCTTCATTTGCGTTCGGTATATCTAAAATGACCGCCCTGGATGATATGGAAATCCTGGCTAACAATATGAGAGCCTTCGAAATACACAAGGGAACTATTACTCCCATCTATCGTAAAAGTTTACAGGCCATCGACGATGCTTCGGATTACCGCGCGTTAAAAGAAGCCGTTAAGGAATACGGCCAAGAAATGAGCGAGGTAGAAGTAATACCCGATTATAAACCGCTAAAAATTCTTGTAGTCGGTGAGATTTATGTCGTTCTCGACCCGTTTGCCAATATGGATGTAGAGATGGAACTGGGCAAGCTCGGCGTGGTTACCAAGCGCAGCCTTTACCTTTCGCGATGGGTTAAAAAGGGACTGTTCTTCAACCCTCTGGGAATCGACCAGTGGCGCGATGTTCATAAAGCTGCTATGCCCTACCTGAAACGTGATATCGGCGGGGATGGCTGGGAAACGGTCGGAGAAAAGGTTATCAGTACCGGGCATTATGACGGGATGGTGCATCTGGCTCCCTTTACCTGTATGCCGGAGGGAACCGCTCAGTGTATAATGCCTTCCACCAAAGAGGATTTGCCGGTGCTGGCAATCTACTGCGACGAACAAACCTCAAAAGCCGGAATGATTACCAGGCTGGAGGCTTTTACCGATATGATAACGATGAAAAAGGCCGGATGCTTGAGCCAATAACTGGAGGAATAATGCAGAAAAAGGTATTTCTTGGAATAGATGTCGGTTCGGTTACCACAAAGTGCGCTTTAATGAGCGAGGATATGGAGCTAATCGCTCATCGCTATATACCCACCAGCGGAAAGCCCATTATTCAGATTCAAAAATTGATGCGTGAAATCAGTTCCGAAATTCCGGCGGATTGTGAAATCGGAGGCGCCGGAACCACCGGCAGCGCCCGTTATCTGGCGGGGGAAATCATCGGAGCGGACGTTATTAAAAATGAAATCACAGCTCACGCCGTTGCCGCCACCCATTTTTATCCGGATGTAAGAACAATTCTGGAAATCGGCGGGCAGGACAGCAAGATTATCATTATACGCGATGCAGTGGTGACTGATTTCGGTATGAATACGGTATGCGCCGCCGGCACCGGCAGCTTTTTGGACCATCAGGCATTGAGGCTGGGAATCAGTATCAATGAATTTGCCTCCGAAGCTATGAAAAGCAAGAACCCGGTTCGCATTGCCGGACGCTGCACCGTCTTTGCCGAATCCGATATGATTCACAAGCAACAGATGGGGCACAGCACCCCCGATATTTTATATGGACTTTGCCAGGCATTGGTGCGCAACTACATCAATAATGTCGGGCTTGGAAAGAGCATCGAGAAACCTATTATCTTTCAGGGCGGTGTAGCTTTCAATCAGGCAATCGTACGCGCTTTCGAGGAAGAACTTACAACCGAAATTATGGTCCCCGAGCACCACGAAGTTATGGGAGCTATCGGCGCCGCCATAATTGCCTGGGAGAACTACAACACTACCGG
>JAAYAZ010000177.1 GCA_012719115.1 Dehalococcoidales bacterium | reverse complement strand
GTGCCAATATTTAAAACTTGACCCGGTTAATTCTATAAAAGCCGTCTTCTATATGGCTGACGATGAATTTATTTTTGTCTGTATCCGAGGAGATGTGGAAGTTAATGAAGTGAAGTTAAAGAACCTGCTGCATTGTGCTGATTTAAGGCTGGCTACCGAAGAAGAGGTTGCCGCCGCCGGTATTACTGCCGGTTTTGCTTCGCCGATTGGGTTAAAGAATATAAAAACAGTAGCTGATGAATCGATTGCTTCGGGCACAAACTTTGTAGCCGGCGGCAATAAAAACGATACCCATATTAAGAATGTCAATTACCCGAGGGATTTCAAAGCCGATATAATTGCGGACATCGCACTGGCGGCAGCCGGCGACGGCTGTATAAATTGCGGCGCCAAACTGCTGGCAACACGCGGAATGGAATTGGGACATGTATTTAAGCTGGGGACTTTCCTCAGTGAAAAAATGGGGGCATACTTTATCGATGCCAACGGAGAGTCCAAACCAATCGTAATGGGCTGCTACGGTATCGGTATCGGCAGGCTGATGGCAGCCGCTATCGAGATAAATCATGATGATAAAGGCATTATCTGGCCAAAAAATATCGCACCATACCAGGCTTACCTGTGCCCGTTGTTTTTGGAGAATCCTCTAGTAAGCGAAAAAGCAGAAAGCCTCTATAGGGAACTGCAGGATATGGGAATGGAAGTGCTGTACGACGACCGCAACGAATCAACCGGCATCAAATTCAACGATGCCGACCTTTTAGGTATTCCGCTGCGCATTACTGTCAGCCCACGCTCTCTGGAGAAAGGTTGTATCGAAGTAAAGTGGCGCTCGGAAAAGCAAGCCGAACTGGTTGCTGTAAATGAAGCAATCGAAAAAATTAAGGATATGATGGCCGAAAAATAAATAAATATTTTTTTTAGCTATACTTTGCTGCTAGAATTATAATGATAACTTTAACAGAACAAAGAAGGATGGTTGAATATGTTTTCTAAAATGCGAAAAATTATTATGTCATCTCTGGTAGGAGCTCTCGGAATCGGCATTGCCGGTGTGCTTTTTGGTTATCTGCAGTCAGACGAAGAGATTAGTACCTGGTTATGGATACTCGGATGGCTTTTAATCGGACTGATTATCAACGTTACCATCGGATATATCATCGGAAGCAAAAAAATGTCCAATTTCGCAATGTGGGGCGTAATAGCAGGTGTCGTAGGTGGTTTCCTATCCGTTGACCCCGGCTATGAACTTTGGATGAAAATCGGAATTATCGGACTGGCACTCGGTATCGGTATGGGCGCAGCCGGCGCTTCATACACCCCGGAACCCCCCAAAACAGATAATAAAAAGCAGGAAACTAAAAAAACAGATGACAGAACCATTACCTGCGACGAATGCGGCGCTCTGGTAGCCGAAGACGATTGCTATTGCCACGAGTGCGGCACCGAATTCGAGGAATAACACCCTAATTATTATACAATTCGATTTATAAACAGAGAAGCCGCTAAAATAAGCGGCTTCTCTGCATTGAAAAAGGAACAAGCATATAAATATGCCGTTCCTATCTTATTATATCAGAGTAATACTGAAAATGTCTTGCTAATACAATCCGATATTTGCATTGGCTATTCTCTCCGGGAAAAAGAATAGCTGCCGGTATGCTTCTCGGCATCGACACGGACTGTATAACTTCCCGGTTGCGAAAGGCTAACCGTAAAAGATGAGGTCGAAATATCATTCCCTTCATAACTGCTGTTTGCGATGTCGTCATTATATTTTCAATAGCAATTACGGTTGACTGTAAAGTCCTTCCCGGGCTTTCAAGTTAAAACTTGTAGTGTGTAGAAAATCTATAGCAATATGTTATACTTAATAT
>JAAYAZ010000176.1 GCA_012719115.1 Dehalococcoidales bacterium | reverse complement strand
TGCGACGGGCTTGCAGGCAATACTGCCGAAAAACGGCTTGAGATTATGAAAGATAGCCATACCGGAGCTTTCGGAGTTGTCGGAATTTCTCTGCTGCTTTTGGTAAAGTTTGCCGCTATCGTATCCCTTTCAGGCTGGGAATGGGAGGCGCTGGTACTGGCGCCGGTATTTGGTACGTGGGCGATGGTCTTGGCAATTACCGTCTTTCCGTATGCTCGCAAGAACGGGGTGGGACAGGCATTCAAGCAGGGAGCAACTATATTTAAGCTGCTTATCGCTACTATTATTACGTTGGCTGCCGCCGCCTTACTGGCGGGGTGGTGGGGTGTTGTTATAATGGCGATAACCTGTCTTGTTACGGTTCTTGTCGGTGTTTTTTTCAAGTCGAGGCTGGGGGGATTAACCGGTGATACCTATGGAGCCATCAAGGAAGTTAGCGAGGCAATCGTTCTGATTCTTACACCTGTTCTGCTTTCGATTGGGTTTTAAGGAGTTTTGTTTTGAAATTATATCTGGTCCGGCACGGGCAAACCGATTTAAATAAAGCCAGGCGTTTTCAGGGGCGTATCAATGTTCCTTTAAATGAAACGGGCAGGGAGCAGGCGCAAAAATTAGCTTTAAGGTTATCGTCCGAGCCTTTGGATAAAATATACGCTAGCCCGCTTTCAAGGGTACAGCAAACGGCAGAAATAATCCGCAGCAATTATCAAATTGACATAACGACAAGCGAAGAGCTGGTAGAGATGAGTTTCGGCAGCCTGGAAGGAAAAACCTTTGAAGAGATAAACGGAATATTTCCGGGCTGGGACCATGCTGTTTTCGATTTTACTTTTGCCGGAGGAGAAAAACTGGATGACATCGTTATCCGTATAAAGTCTTTTCTGGATGAGCTGAAAAAACAGGATGAAAACTCGAATATACTTGTGGTAACTCATTCCGGCTGTTTAAGGGTTATGCTATGCCTTTTAATGGACATCGATGTAAATAAGTGGTGGCAATTCAAAATAGACGTTGCTTCATTATCCGTAGTAAGCAATGTAACACAGGGCGCAGTTTTAACTCTTTTGAATGATACTTCTCATTTGAACGGGGGATAAAAAATGTCCTTGCGAGTCCCGATACATCGGGACGTGGCAATCTCCACCATTGAATTTGATAAGGCTATCGTATTTAAAGGTCGTAGCAAAGCGATTGCTTCGTCCTCATTCTTCGTCCTAGCAAAGACGATATGAATATAGTAAAAAAAGCCGCTCGTGTCCTTCGTCACGCTCAGGATGCACGAAGCTTGTCGAATCCATAGCGGCGTTGAATATATACTATGTGATTTTCCGTTTTTCTGACACTTCGATAAACTTAGGGCGAGCGGAAATCGACAGTCGTTCGTGGTGGTCTTGTCCCACACTTGGGATTAGATTGTCGGGACCTCCTCATTCTCGATAGGTTAGGACTATGATATAAATGCTGTTGCGAGCGGGAAAAACTTACAAAAACCTCTTCTCCAGTCCCTCGTCGCCAACGGAGAGGGGAATTAAAAGGGTGAGGTAGAAGGAAAATGATGAAAAAAGCATTTGTATCCTGGAGCGGAGGTAAAGATTGTTGCCTTGCCTGCTTTAAGGCAATGAACGACGGGCTTGATGTCCGCTTTTTGTTGAATATGGCGACCGAAGACGGTATGCGTTCCCGTTCTCACGGCCTTTCAAAAGAGGTTTTGGAAATGCAGGCTCAGGCTATCGATTTACCTCTTATTCAGCGAATGACGAGCTGGAACGACTACGAGCAAGAATTCTCTAAAGTTCTGCTGGAGTTAAAAGAACAGGGTGTAACAGATGGTATTTTTGGTGATATCGATTTAGACGAGCATCGCCTATGGGTTGAAAGAGTCTGCCAAGAATATGGGATTACTCCGCATCTTCCTCTATGGGCGCAGGACCAGTCTGCCTTGTTGAGAGAGTTTATCGATAGCGGTTTTAAGGCTTTGATTGTGGCTGTCGATGCCTCTGTGATGGGGGAGGAGTGGTTGGGCAGGGTGGTGGATGCAAATCTGGTTGTGGATTTGGAAAAAGCCGGAAATATTACACCTTGCGGCGAGGCCGGCGAATATCATACACTGGTTATCGGAGG
>JAAYAZ010000175.1 GCA_012719115.1 Dehalococcoidales bacterium | reverse complement strand
CATCCTCCCCGACGCCCTCGATAGCTTCATATTCCATAGTTTCCGTATTTACCAAAATGAACCACTTGGCTTTTCCGAAATTAGGGTCAACTTCCGAATCGAGAGTATTACCCGTAGCGGAGATGGCGATATAAGACGGATAGTCGAAACTGCAACCGGATAAAAATATTGCGGCGCATAGCGACAGTATCAGTAATAACAGACCGGCTACCTTGAAAACATTTTTCTTCAATTTACAACCTCCCCCCAGGCTTTTTGCCTTAAATCGTATCTATATCGGCAATATTGAAGCCCTATCTTATAATCCGGATAAAACATTACACAATACTCGATAGATGCTACCGGAGTTAGTATGATAATACAGATTTAATGTCTTATCAACTAATTTTTCGTAACGATTTTACTTTATTTGCTTAACCATTCATAATTCTTAGTAATTTATATTTACATGAAAGATATGCGGAGAGTCCCCGCAGATAATATATTCGATACAGAAAGAAAAAATATGGAAAATAACCTTACCCGCTTGGATTACAACGGCAAAAATATAATTTTAATCGCCACCGCACATGTATCCGAACAAAGCGCACAGCTGGTAAAAAAAGTCATCGAACACGAGAAGCCCGATAGCGTCTGCGTTGAGCTGGATGAAGGGCGTTACAAAAGTATTTTAAATCCCAAAGCCTGGGAAAATACCAACATCGTGCAGGTGATTAAGGAAAAGAAGGTCGGTTTTATGCTTGCCAACCTTTTCCTAAGCGCCTATCAGAAAAAGATGGCAAAGCAGTTGAATGCAGTCGTCGGCAGGGAGATGCTGCAGGGAATAGAAAGCGCTAAAGAAATCGGGGCCCAGCTGATTCTGGCAGACCGCCAGATTCAAATAACCTTCCGCCGCATTTGGAAAAAGCTGGGATTATGGGGAAAGATAAAGCTTTTTTACAGTTTTTTGTTTTCTTTCGTCGATAGTACCAATACAACATTAACCGAAGAAGATATAAACCAATTACTGGAAGAGGATATATTGGAATCCGCCATTTCGGAAATACGCAATCAGTTTCCTGCCATAGGAGAAGTGCTTATCAGTGAAAGGGACCAGTACCTGGCATATAAAATCAAGCAGGCTCCCGGGCCAAAAGTTGTTGCCGTAATCGGAGGTGCTCATGTTCCCGGAGTTAAAGAGGAAATCTATAAAACACAGGATATCGGGAAAATCACGCATGTAGCCAAGGGAAGCCCGATACTAAAAATCATAGGGTGGGCGATTCCGGTGGTAATCATAGGATTGATTGCCTACGGGTTTATTACCAATATTCAGACCGGCATACAGCAGCTATCGGTCTGGTTTCTATGGAACAGCCTCTTCGCCGGCCTTTTTACCATACTGGCGCTGGGGCACCCCCTCAGCATCCTGACTTCAATTGTCGCCGCCCCCTTTACATCCCTTAATCCGCTGGTGGCCTGCGGATGGTTTACCGGTTTGGTAGAGGCTTCGCTGAGAAAACCAACGGTTCATGATGTAAATAACATTCCCGAAGAT
>JAAYAZ010000019.1 GCA_012719115.1 Dehalococcoidales bacterium | reverse complement strand
GCTTCCTCAATCAATGCGGCATGTTCTTTTCGCCACTCGGATTCCAGGCTCTTTAAACTAATGGTTTGCTTCGACTCTTCCGCCTCAACGGTTTCTATTTGAGTCATAACTCCCAGCGATTCATCTTCCTGCTGTTTACGCTGGGATTCCAAAGTCTTTACTTCCTGCTGCATATTGGTAAGCTCTTTGGGGTTTTTGATTCGCCCGCTGTATAAATCATCGTTGGCTTTTTTTATTTTTGCTTGGATATCATCAATTGCCCAATCGATTTCCTGCTGCTTTTTCTTAAGCTCATTCAGCTTATTATGTACAGAAGCCAATTCCGAACGCGCAGCATTCAGCTCTTCATTTTCACCCAGCTTTTTAACACAGGTACTGAGCATCTTTCTTAAAGAGTCTATTTCAACTTCTATTTCCTGCAACTGATATAAAACCGATACGTTGTTCATATTACCCACTATTTTATAAGGATATGCCAATAATAGCAATCATTTCGAATTCCGTATTGTCACAAGATTAAAAAGCTGCCCGGCACCAAAAAACAATCCCCATATCAAAAAGATAAGAGGATTGAAAAGATTCACATAATTTTTACTAACTGATATTGTCGTTAAGATAATCGACCGCCCATTGCACCAGCTCGTCTCCTTGCAAATCGGTTTGAAAGTCGGGTGTAATGCCGATACCCTCAATAAGATTGCCATCCGGTGTGTACCACCTGGCGGTTGTCAGATATAATCCTCCCCCGCTAGGCAGCTCGAACATTACATTGACGCTGCCTTTTCCGTATGTGGTTGTTCCGGCAATAAGCGCCCTGTCGTGGTCCTGTAATGCGCCCGCCAATGCCTCGCTGGCGCTGGCACTGTATCCGTTAACCAGTACAACTAACGGCAGGTCGGTGGTAACGCTTTGTCTGTTGGCATCGTACTTCTTTATAGTTTCATCGTTTTCCTTGACTGTCAGAATATTACCTTCCGAATAAAAACAGCTGGTAACATTTAATAACGTTTGAAGCATTCCCCCAAGATTATTGCGCAGGTCCAATACGATGCCGTCGGCGCCGTTATCTATAACCCCTTTCAGTATCCTGCTGAATTCTTCATCCGTATCCTCTGAAAACTGGTCGATGGCTATATAGGCGATTTCCCCGATCATTTCAGAATAAACACTGGGAACATCTATTTCAGCCCGCATAACAGCTATTTCCACCGGCTCGGAAGAGTCTTGATGTAATATTCCGAGATTTACCGAGGTACCTTCCTCACCTCGCACCCGTGCAATCAACTCGGCAAATGACATACCCTCGGTAGTAACCCCATCGACAGCCAGAATAATGTCTCCCTCTAAAATTCCAACCTGTGAAGCCGGTGAACCCTCATATACACTGATAACGACAAATTGTTCGTCAATTAACGAAGCGGTTATTCCGATACCGCTGTAACTGCCGGCAGAGTCTTCAGCGTCCTTTCATACGCCTCCGGGTCCATATAGACTGAATGATTGTCATCAAGGTATTCCAGCATACCTTCGATGGCATACTGGCTCAGTAACTCGTAATCTATGTCATTGTTTTCGACATAGTAAACGTTGATGTTATTCCACGCTTCTTCGATACTTGCTAAATAGGGGTCGTCTGTTTGTGGAACATCCTCCTGCCACAACCCCACATAGAAACCGGCCTGAAAAGACACTAACATAGCCAGCGCTACCGATAAACTGATTAAAAATATTTTAATTTCTTTAGACATCGGGCTTACCTCTTATTGATAAATGGACATTATCGTTTTCCGGGCACAATTCAACATATACCGCAAACACGATTTTACCACATTATGATATAAGAGGATAAGAAAGGCGGTAGCATAAAATAAATCGAACTATTGCTAAGCTATCTCTTCGAATATCGCTGCCGGAGCATAAACCACTCCTATCATACTGGGGCCGGGGTGAGCTCCGAGGGCGACAGAGATGCTCCCTGTAGGAAGCCAGGTGCATTTGAATACTTTATCGATCATATCGCGTAAAACAGCGGCACTTTCGGGATTAAAGGTATGCATTACCTGCGTTCTTAACTGGCTGCCCGGTTTATGTTGTTTGGCGATTAAATCGGCCACACCTGCCATAGCTCTTTCAAAGGTAAATGCCTGACCTAACTGAATATATGTACCCTTTACCTTCTCGACTCCTATAAACGGCTTAATATTCAATACCGAGGCAATAAGACCCTTCATATGGCTGATACGCCCGCCGTGTATTAAATACTTTAACTCTTTTAGGGTATAGACGATTTCAGTTGAATCCCCGATACGTTTCAGTAAATCTAAAATTTTATCCAGCGGCAAGCCCTTTTTTACAGCCCTTGCCGCCGCTTCTACCTGCCAACCGGAAGCGACCGAAAGCGTTTTAGTATCGACGTGAGTGATGTTAGCTTCGGGAACCATTCCGGCAGCCAACTGCGCTGAATTGAGGGTTCCGCTTAGGCCGGAACTCATATGTATGGACAGGATATCAGGGTCTTCTTTTGCCAAATCACGATACAGTTTTACGAAGTCTCCCGGCGAAGGCTGGGATGTTTTAGGCAGCCCTCTGCTGCTTACCAACAGAGGATAAAACTCTTCCGGAGTAATGTCTACCCCGTCACGATAAGTTTTTCCGTCAAGTGTTATGTTAAGAGGTACCACATTAACCTTGAGTTCTTTCATTTCTTCCTTAGATAAGGAAACATCGGTGCCGCTATCCGTTACAATCTGCAATTGATTTCTCCTAATTTTATTGACCAACGACAAATCTAAAAGCGAGAAAGTAATTCAGGATATTGTTCGTAGAATTTACTAAGGTGTTATGGGAAGATATAAGGCTTTCCTATAAAGGAAGCCCATCTACAATTCATTTCTAGACTTCGCTACTCTGAATTAATTCTAACATAGTGTCGTCTGTGCAACAAATATAAGCG
>JAAYAZ010000018.1 GCA_012719115.1 Dehalococcoidales bacterium | reverse complement strand
CCGGCGTAGGCACCGAACGTCCCGCCCTTATCGTTAAAACCACTCTCGGGTGTTTTATTACTCCCGATAACGGCTCGTTAAGCTACGTATTAAAGCCTTATCTTGTCAGTCCGCTGCCTGCCAAAGGCAGTGTTTCCGTCAAGACAGGATTCAAAGATGAGCTTGCTTTAGAAGTCGTCAGAATCACAGACAGGAGTTTCTGCCAGTCCCCTGTCAGCAACACCTTTCACGGACGTGATATCTTTGCCCCGCTGGCAGCTTACCTGTCACTGGGTAGAAAGCCCGCGGAGTTCGGAGACGAGGCGGAAACTATCGAAATGTTACCATTGTCTTCCCCTCAAAAAAACGCCGACGGTTCGCTGACCGGGCACATCATTCATATAGATAATTTCGGCAACCTGATAAGCGATATCACTTCTGAGGATATACCTCAAAACAGTGATTTCATTGTCATCGAGGTCGGCAACGAACACATAAAGGGCATCAGCAATACCTATGCAGAAGGAAAAGAGTTATTAGCCTGTATCGGCTCGAGCGGATATCTCGAAATAGCGGTAAAAAACGGGAGTGCTGCCTCCCTGCTTGCCTTTAAAACGGGGGATGCAGTAAAATTATGCGATTATACACAGAGGAGTTAAGATGGGCAAACTTGCGCTTTGGATTAAAGAAACAAGGCCTCAATTTCTGATTCTCTCGGTCGTTCTCACCTTTCTGGGAACAGCCATTGCCTGGTATTACGGTTCTTTCAATATCTGGTATGCGCTGCTGGCCGGCTTGGGCTTAACACTGACGCACGGCAGCGTCAATGCCATTAACGATTATTTCGATTACAAGAGCGGCATCGATTTAAACGTGAAACGCACTCCCTTTTCGGGTGGCAGCGGTCTGGTACCGGAAGGAAAACTGGCATTAAAACAGGCTCTGGGGGTGGGGGTGGTTACTTCGCTGATTGCGCTGGGAATCGGCATCTTTTTCTTTATTGTCAGCGGTTGGCAACTTATACCTCTGGTGGTCGTTGCCGGTTTGATACTTGTTTTATACACACCTGTAATCTTAAAGACAACCTGGCCGGAATGGTCGCCCGGTATCGGTTTGGGACTAATGCCGATACTGGGTCTGTATTTTGTTCAAACCGGTGAATACAGCTGGGTGGTTCTGCTGGCGGCGGTTCCCTCCGGCATTATGGTGCATAATCTTTTACTGATTAACGAATTTCCCGATGTCGAAGCAGACCGTATCGGCGGCAGGCGTACTACTCCGGTTGTTTTCGGCTTGGAAAAAGCCAGCAAATTTTATGTGGCTGCCACTATTGCCGTTTATGTCTGGATAGTCGGCTGTGTAATTGCAACGCTTATAAGCGGAACGGTAATAATGCCGGTTTGGTGCCTGGTAGCATTGTTGAGCCTGCCGTTTGCTATAAAAGCGATAAAGGGCGCCCGGCAGTATGCCGATATGAGCAAACTGATACCGGCGCTGGGCAATAACGTCATCTTTATAATGCTGACGCACGTACTGCTCGGAATCGGCTATATTCTGGATAAGGCTCTCTAAATGTCGGAAAATACATCGAACGACAACAATAAAAGCGAGTTCCTGCACGACGAAGTCTATGAATCCATTCCGCCCAACTACGATTTAATCAATCACCTTTTTACCGGCGGGATGGATATACGGTGGAGAAAGAAAGCGGCGAAGGAAACTGTTGCTTTATGTCCCGAAAAAATACTGGATATATGCTGCGGCACGGGTGATTTATCGATCTCGGTTGCCAAACTTGCCGCAAAGGATACTAAAGTTACCGGGCTGGATTTCAGCCAACCGATGCTGGATGTGGCGGAAAAAAAAGCACAAAAAGCCGGTTTGGATATAACTTTTATTACCGGTGACATTGCCGACATTCCTTTTCCCGATAATTCGTTTGACAGTATGTGCATCGGCTTCGGTTTTCGCAACCTGACCTATAAAAACGAGAAGTCCTCACGGTATATCTCCGAGATATTGCGCGTATTGAAACCCGGCGGCAGGTTTGTGATTGTCGAATCCAGCCAGCCGGCGCCTAATGCCAAAATCATCAAATTCTTCCACCGCTTATTCGTGAAATATGTCGTCTCCTTTTTGGGGCGGATTATATCCGGCAACAGCGCTGCTTATCAATATCTTTCCGAATCGGCGGCAAACTACTACGGAGCCGAAGAGCTTCGGGATTTGCTGCTGCAATCGGGTTTCGCTAAGGTCACCTTCAAACGCCTCTTCTTTGGGGCAGCGGCAATTCACGTGGCGGAGAAGTAGAGTCTTCACCTTTATGATGCAGGTAAAAGGTCGCTTACTTAGTCAGGGTTGCCACGAATGAATTGGGGATTTATACCTCCCCCCGGATTCTTCATTCGTCCTTCACGAATTCAGAATGACAATAAAGAGGAGCTACTTGCAATGACAGGCAGTAATAAGATTTCCGTTCGTCCAGAACCTGTCGAAGGATTTAAACGGAAATCTGGTTCGAGATACAAAAACCGTTATGGTTCGACAAGCTCACCACGAACGGTTTTTATAAAGCTCATCCCCGTTATGGTTCCCCGATAAATCGGGATTTCGTTCCGTTTTACGGAACTCAACATTCGGCATGTATCTATCTATTATTATCCGCGCATCCTGATCTTGTCGAATGACACTAACGGTTTTTATCCTACTCGTCGTCGGTGGCGATTCTGTCCTCGCCCACCTTATCCGCCAGTCGCGACATCATCTTCGAACAGATTCCGATGTGCATATGGGGCATTTTCAATCTAAATACCTTGGTTCCGTTATCCACAATGATGCTGACGACATCGTCACCGGGGTAGTCATTTAAGATATCCATCACATCATGTAATTGCTTTACATCCGCGGCTTCGTCTCCCGTCTGCTTCAAGCGCACCGTTAAGCGGCGGGTTTTGCCGGGTGTTTTTACCGTTTCCTCAGTAGCCTTCGGAGATTCAAAAAATTTGGGTGCTACTACTTTTTTCGCCAATGTCTTGTCCTCCAGGTTATAAATACGTACATGTTCGCAGACCAGCTGCGGTTTATCCGCCCTGATTTTTACCTTGCCGTCCACCAAAAGAATGTTGCCTTCCGTCCATAAATCCCGCGTGGAGGCAAAAACGCGCGCCCATACCATCACGTCCAGCTTGCAGCTCAAGTCCTCAAGCATAACGCTTGCAAAGGGCTGTCCGTCTCTGGTGTTTAAATGACGGACTGATGATACCATGCCCGCCACCATAACTGTTTGACCGTCCATCTCGGCATCCACCTGTCCGCAGAGAGTGGTGTTTTCCGCTAATGCCTTGTCGGCAAAGGGGCTGAAGGGGTGTTCCGAGAGATAGACCCCTAAAAGCTCTTTTTCCCAGTCCAGTATTTGCTTACGTGAGACATCGACTGCTTCCAGTTCCAGGCTGGGCATAGGAACGCTGACAGTGTCTCCAAACAGGTCGAACATGGTTGATTGCCCGCTGCTTTTAAGCTGCTGCTCGCGCTGTGCTGCCGACATAATAGTGCCGATGTTTCCGAGAAGCGTTCCGCGCTCTCCCAGACAGTCCATAGCGCCGGATTTAATCAGGCTTTCCATTACCCGTTTATTTATCCCGCAGATATCCACACGGCGGCACATATCCTCGATAGTTTTATATTCGCCGCCCGTTTTTCTTTCTTCGATGATGGGCTTAACGGCATTCTCTCCGACATTCTTGATAGCTTCCAGTCCGAATCGGATAGCCTGCGTGCCGTCTTCCATTTTTTCGATGGCAAAATCGACCTCCGAGTGGTTGATATCGGGTTGCAGTACCTGTATACCCATCCGGCGGCATTCATCCACCGCCACGCTGATTTTTTCTGCCTGCCCGTCCGCCGCAATTAAAAGGGCAGTAAGGTATTCGATAGAGTAATGTGCCTTGAGATATGCCGTCTGATAGGCT
Source organism: Dehalococcoidales bacterium (assembly GCA_012719115.1). GTDB lineage: Bacteria > Chloroflexota > Dehalococcoidia > Dehalococcoidales > UBA5627 > UBA5627. Next base: position 9,441 of record JAAYAZ010000018.1, on the reverse strand, counting down.
ATAAGAGCATAGTTTACGGCGTGCGCCTTGTTGAAGGCATAGCCGGCAAACGGCTCGATAAGTGCATATACCTCTTCGGCGATTTCGGCAGTGTAGCCGTTCTTTTTGGCGCCCCCGATGAAGTTGGCTTTTTCCTTTACCATCACCTCGGCTTTTTTCTTGCCCATCGCCTTGCGGAAGATATCTGCCTGCCCCAGACTGTAGCCGCCGAAAGCGCGCACGATAAATATCACCTGCTCCTGATAAACGATGACACCATAGGTCTCCTCCAGAAACTCCTTAAGGGCGGGGTGGGGATAGGTAATCGGCTCGATGCCGTACTTGGAGCGGATAAACTTGGGGATTTGCTCCATCGGCCCCGGACGGTAGAGAGCGACCATAGCGGCGATATCGGAGAAGACAGTCGGTTTTAGTTCCTTGATGTAACGGCGCATACCGCTGCCTTCCAATTGGAACACACCCACGGTCTCTCCCGATGCTAAAAGCTCGAAGGTCTTCTTATCATCCATCGGTATATCGTGGCGGTCGATATCTATGCCACGGTTTTCTTTTATGATTTGCTGGGTTCTTCCCAGCGTGGTTAGGTTGGAAAGCCCCAGAAAGTCCATCTTCAAAAGCCCGATTTTGGCGATATCGTCCATCGGGTACTGTGTCATCACCAGCCCGGCTTCCGTTTCGCGGCTTACCCTCTGTAAGGGGATGTGATTGGTGAGCGGGTCTTTCGATATTACCACACCGGCGGCATGGGTGCTGGCGTGGCGCGCCACACCCTCGACACCTTTGGCGTAATCCACCAGGTTCTTGACGGTAGCTTCGCTGTTGTAGATGGCTTTGAACTCGCTGTTTTCCTCCAGCGCTTTGTCGATTGTCATTCCCACCGCAAAAGGTATCAGTTTAGCCACACGGTCGACATCGCTGTAGGGCATACCGAGGGCACGCCCGGCGTCGCGGATGGCAGCTTTGGCACCCAGCGTGCCGAAGGTGATAATCTGAGCGACATGGTCCTGCCCGTATTTACGTGATACATAGCTGATGACTTCTTCGCGGCGCTTGTCCTCAAAGTCCATATCGATATCGGGCATCTCACGACGTTCGATGTTTAAAAATCTTTCAAAGACCAGCTTGTGCTGGATAGGGTCGATATCGTTGATTTCCAGACAGCGTAAAACGATGCTTGAGGCGGCGCTGCCCCTGACGTTAACTAAAATGCCGTTTTCACGTGCGAATTTAACAATATCCCAGACTACCAGAAAGTAGCGGGCGAATTGGGTCGTTTGGATAACATCCAGTTCATATTTCAGCCTCTCCTCGATTTCGGGAGTAGGTTCGGGATAAAACTTGGGCAAAGCCCTGCGGCATAAGTCTTCAAGATATTGGAAGGGGGTCATAACTTCGGGGATTTCGATTTCCGGCAGGTGCAGCCGTCCGAACTCCAGTTCGAGGTCGCACATATCGGCAATTTTGGCGGTATTTTCAATCGCCTGCGGTATATCCTTAAACATATCCGCCATCTCATCGGGGCTTTTTAAGTAAAAGCCATCATCAGCCATCTTCTTTCTTTTTTCGTCGAGGACGGTGGTATTCGTGCCGATGCACATCAGCAAATCCTGATATTTGGCTTCTTCCTTTAAGATGTAATGCACGTCATTGGTGGCAACCAGCGGAATATCGAGCTCTTCGCTGATTTTAACAAGCCCCTGATTGACCGGCTCCAGTTCCGGGATGGGATGTCGCTGGAGTTCCAGGTAGAAGTTGTCTTTACCGAAGGTTTGACTGTACCAACTTGCCGCTTCTTTGGCATCTTCCATTCGTCCTTGTGAAATAAGCCGCGGAATTTCTCCGGCAAGGCAGGCGGTAAGGGCAATCAGCCCCTCGTGATGTTGTTCGAGGATTTCCTTATCCATTCGCGGACGGTAATAAAAGCCTTCCAGGTTAGCTTTGGTAATCAACTGAATAAGATTCTGATAGCCTTTGTTGTTTTTAGCCAAAAGCACCAGGTGATAACTCTGTTTATCTGCCGGGGTATGGCTTAAACGGCTGCCGGAAGCGATGTAGGCTTCACAGCCGATAATCGGCTTGATTCCGGCGTCCTTTGCCTCTTTGTAAAACTGGATTGCTCCATGCATAACGCCGTGGTCGGTAAGCGCCAGCGCATTCATACCCAGTTCTTTGGCGCGGGCAACCAGGTTTGGGATGTGGCACATTGCGTCCAGCAGGCTGTATTCGCTATGAACATGCAGATGGGTAAACAAGCAAAGAATCCTTTCGAAGTTGTAATCCCGACAATTATAGCACAAGAGGGGCTTTTTAGACCTCCCTGCTGTCTGACTACAGTGGGGTTTTAAAGGCAGTTTTTTATAAAATTTTTTACCCGGCCATGGAATGTTTACGGGGTTCCGATTTATCAGGATTTCTCTCCTTCACCGAGATTCTTTAGCCCCGACATGTCGCGGCTTCCGGAATGACAGACAGGGAAATTATCATTTGGAGTTTTCCCGAAGGGAAAGAGAGGCAATCTTTGCCGATTTTTTAATTAAACCGTGCGGACCATCCGGGAAAGGTTGCTTCATCCGCCTGCGGCATCTTCGTAAAGGCAGTTACCGGGTTTATCGAAGAGTCAAGCGAACAGGACTTATAGGGTTATTATCTTCCCTACAAATCCCGTTTCTTGTAAAAACTTATAGATAGAGGTATTGAAGCGCCGAGAAATGCCACGGCAACTAAAACAACTATATAAAAGTAATTGTTCAAGAATATTTCTATGGCTGTTGAAGTGTTTTCTATTACCGATGTAGCCCCGATAATACCGGCAAAAGCGGCAATTCCCATTATGAATATTAACCTGCCCTTTTCCACTCCCCACTTGAATATAACAGGCAGATTGATAGCCATAAAAATCAGGGTAATGCAGAAAAAGGAAATTATCATATATAATAATTGTGTGATTGATTCGCCGGTGAAAACTGTATCGGTAAACAGCCCGTAAACCAGGGTCCCGATAAATATAATAACAAGTGCGCCTATCATGCACATCAATCCCAGCAGGTATTTGCTGAGCACGATATCTTTTCTTGAATAAGGCATTGCGGCGGCGTATTTATCCCACTTGGCTCTCTCGTCGTAGGCGATGGTGCTAATGGGCAGCAGGGCGCAATATAGAAGAGCGAATACTCCGAATGTATAGCCCATCAATAATGTAAATATTACGAGTAGCAGCAATAAAAACTTCATTTGTTTTGAAATTACGTAAAAATCCTTTAAAATCAGCCCTTTCATTATTTTCTGTCCTCTCTTACCAGATAGATGATGATATCTTCGATACTTGCCTTGTTTAAAGTAATTCCGGCGGGCATCCTATCTCGTAAAACCAGTGCCTCAACCCCGTAATCACCGATTCGTTTGCCTTTTACGGCATCCGGGTCTATCGAATTAAAGTCTTCCTTGCTGCACTTTAAGATGGCGTATTCTTCCAGCAACCGGTCTTTTTCTTCACAGAAGACCAGTTTGCCCTTATGGATGAAAGCGATATAATCGCACACTTTTTCCAAATCGCTTACTATATGTGAAGATATAAATATCGAGTGGTTATCATCTTTGTTGAAATCGTAGAAAACATCCAATATTTCGTCGCGGATAATCGGGTCGAGCCCGCTGGTGGCTTCATCGAGTATCAGCAGTCTGGCATGGTGAGAAAGCGCTACGGCAATGGCCAGCTTCATCTTCATCCCCCGCGAATAATCCTTGAATAATTTATTATGCGGAAGGGAGAATTTATCCAGATATGAGAAATAGACCTGCTCATCCCAATTTTTGAAGGTATAACTCATAATTTTGTTAACCTGTTTGGCGGTGATTACTTCCGGGAAATAGGATTCATCCAGAACAACACCTATATCTTCTTTAACCTCTTCAAAGTTTTGGCGATTATCCTGCCCCAGTACTTTAATTTCACCGGCATCTCGGTGAATCATATTCATAATCAGCTTGATGGTGGTGCTTTTACCGGCGCCGTTTTCACCGATAAGCCCCATTATGCAGCCCTGCGGCAGAGTCAGATTTATATCATCAAGAGTAAAATCACTGTACTTTTTTGTTAATCCTCTGATTTCGATTGCATTCATTTCTCCGTTAGTCCTCTCTTGTTAAAATGCGAAGCATTTCCACTAAATCCCCATTTGTCAGGTTGCAGGACGGCGCCAGTTCCGCAATTTTTTGTATGTGTTCTTCTATTTTTTTAAGGTTCTCTTCTCTTATCAGTTCGATATTCCTCTGCGCCACGAAGCAGCCTTTTCCGGCTACGGTGTAGATGTAGCCCTCATGCTCCAACTCGTCATAAGCGCGCTTGGTGGTTATGACACTGATTCGCAGGTCGGTAGCCAGGGCGCGAATCGAAGGCAGCAGGTCGCCTTCCTTCAATTTACCGGCAATAATCAGGTTCTTTATCTGTGCGCTTATTTGATCATAGATAGGCTGATTACCGCTATTGCTGATTATAATGTCCAGTTCGCATTCACCTCATTACTGTATATGAACAGTATATACAGTAATAACAGTCTTGTCAAGAGCTTTTTGTATAAATAAAAACAGGCTCCGGATTTTTCACCGGAGCCTGTTGCCTTCGCTTCCTACTCCTCCCGCCTGGTTTATCTAACCAGATACCGCTTCACTGCGGGAGTTTTTGCTTATATGAGGAGCTCGGAAACCTTCGCTCGCTCCTCGCTGATTTTCAAATGATTGATTGCTTTATTTTTTTACTTATCCCCACCACTAACCAGCGAGGAGCCTTTAGAATCTTCGTCCCATCTACAAAGTAAAGCTAGGATACCATGCATCTATAATTTACATCCTCCTTTCGCAAGTTATTGAGGGCTATTGGTCGGGTTACTTTTTACTACTACCCTCTTATTCTCATTTTACCAAATGGATTTAATATGTCAATACCCTCTTTAGTACTGTATAAAAAAGAACAGGCTCCGGATTTTTTGCCGTAGCCTGTCAAGTTCGCTTCCTACTCCTCCCGCCTGATTTATCTAACCAGATGTCCCTTCACTGCGGGAGTTTTATTTTTGAGGAGCTCGGAAACCTTCGCCCGCTCCCCGCTGATTTTCAAAAGAATAATTGTTTCCTGTTTTTATTTATCCCCACCACTAACCAGCGAGGAGCCGTAATAAGGAAATTTCCATTTGCAATACAGTTCAAAAATCATCTATATGCAACCTCCTTTCGCAAGTTACAGAGGGCTATTGGTTGGATTCCTTTGTTTATTATTACTACCCTCTTAATTCCATTCTACCAAATGTATTTATATAGTCAAGTCTCTCCCGCTCATGAGGTTGAACTAATCAATCGAACTGTTCGTAAAGATACCGAAAAGCCGGCTCTCTTGTATTCCCTTGTATATAACGTTATATTATTAGATATAACAATCTGATAAACCTTTTCCCCTTTTTATACCGCAACGTAAGGAGGCTTAAAATGATAAAGATTTCTATACAGGGTGCCCGCGGTTCTTTTCATGATATCGTTGCCAGGGAAAAGTTTCCCGATGATTCCGAAATTATCGAAGGGGCAACTTTTCAACAGGTTTTTGAAGATGTAAAGAAGGGCATTGTCGATTACGGTGTGGTGGCAATAGAAAACTCCATCTACGGCTCGTTTTTAGAAAACTATGACCTGCTCTTGAAATACGATGCCAAAATTGTCGGGGAATCATATCTGAAGATAAGGTTTGATTTGCTGGCGCTTCCGGGTGTTAAACTGGAAGACGTCAAAGAGGTTTACAGCCACTCTATGGCGTTGGCTCAATGCGAGGAATTTCTTGTAAAACATCCGCAGATGGTTCGCATTGAAACCGACGATACCGCCGGAAGCGGCAGGTTGATAAAAGAACAGGGGCTAAGCAGTGCGGCGGCAATCAGCAGCAGCCTTTCGGCTAAGTTGTACGATTTACGAATTCTGGCAAAAGACATCGGTAAGGATAAAAACAACTATACACGCTTCCTGATTATATCCAGTAAAGAAAATTACCCTGATAATGCCGATAAAACCAGTATAGTGATACGCGCCAAAAACACGCCCGGCAGTCTTTTTCAGTGTATGAAAGCCTTTGCCGATGAAGGTATAAATCTGTCCAAGCTGGAATCAAGGCCGGTAATAAGCCGTAACTGGGAATACAGTTTCTATATGGATTTTGAAACCGGAATACATAAACCTGAAACCCAAAGAGCGCTGGAAAACCTGAAGCAATGTGCCTCTTTTATAAAAGTGCTCGGCAGCTATCAGAAAGGTAAGTTTATCGAGGGATAAATCCTGTAATCTTTTTAAAGAAAAGGCTCTGTGTGAGAACGGCGTCTTTTGATATATGCTGCAAAGGGCAAGATTACACTCCCGGAATATCCATTATCTCCACACCGTCGGGAAGTTCGAATACGGAGTCATCAATATCGCTGAAACTGATATTCTTGTACTCGACTACCGTTAAGCCCTGATAATCATTTACTTCTATTCTTATTGCGAATCCGTATTCTTTCCAGATCCACATTTTTGTGGTGGCTCCCTCGATATAATAGCGGATTACTATGCATTCTTTTCCGTCCAACATTTCAGTGCCTAGAATCTCCGGGTTGTATTGCTCTATGCCTTCAGTTTCATCGAGGGCGGTTTCTATAGGTTCATATTCGACTCTCATTGCCATATTTTGGCTGGGGTAATAAATATACACAGTCCTGGCATCGAAATCAGTCAGTGTTATTACTGTCTCCCCTTCCGTTTCCATTTCGGATCTCATCTTGTTGTTTTCAAACCAGACGATGTTTGTCAGTGTATAACCTTCGGGATTGGTAATAATCATATCGTATTTACATGAAGTTATTACATCAGCATTCCCAAGTATGTCGGTCAGACCTTCCTCTGTTGTAGATGATGTTGTTGATGTGGAAGTCGAAGACGTCGTAGTTGATTGCGTTGATGTGCTGGAAGTAGTTGTCGTTGAAGATGTCGAAGTCGTTTCAGAGGTTGTCGAACTGCTTGTCGAAGATGTGTATGTTGAAGTAGTCGATGAAGTGGTCGTTTGTGAAGTAGTTGTTTGCGAACTTGTGTTTGAGGTTGTTGAATTTGTTGTTGTTTCTTCGCCTCCATTACAGGCGGAAAGGATCGGTATCACGAAAAGAAGAACAGATATTGCGAATCCGAAAATTACTCTTTTCATATCAATCCTCCATTGAAAAGACAATTTACGGTATACGGATAAAACAACTTAAATTAAAAACCATCAGTGGGGTAAAGTCAATAGTTTTGCGGTGGTTTTTAAGATATTTAGGGATAATGTTGTAAATTATTTTTCGGTCTGAACTTGATAAGTCTCACCGTTAGTGGTGATTATGATTGTGTCGCAGGTGTCCGTTCCATAAATCTCTGCCCCTATATCCGAAAGCGCTTCAATGGCTTCGGTGTGCGGGTGCCCGTAGCTGTTACCGGTTTTACACATATAGATGGCGACTTCCGGCGTTAAAACGGAGAGAAATTCTGCTGAAGACGATGTACTGGAACCATGGTGCCCGACTTTCAGTATTTCTATATCGGGTACAGAAATAATCGGGGATAACAGCATGGATTCTTCCGATTTATGTTCGGCATCACCGGTAAAAAGAAAATCTACCGTGCCGTACCTAAAACTGAGTACGATACTGTTATTGTTTAAATCACTTGAGGTGCTATCGGGATGTAAAATGTGCAGAGATAAGTCATCTATACTGATTGTGTTACCTCGTTTAGCTATGTATATTTCAGCATTCTCTGCCTCGCTGGCAGCTATAAAATCAGTAAACGTTTTCGATGTGTATTGATAGCCGTCATACCAGATTTGTTCTACCGTGAATCTTTCGAGAACCGGTGTCAGCCCCCCGATATGGTCGGCATGGGCATGGGTGGCAATTACGATTTCAAGATTACCGTCAACGTGTTTATCAAGATAATCCGCAATTCCTGAAGAGCGGTCGCCTCCGTCAATAAGAATTTCTGTGGCTCCGTTGTCGATAAGTATGGCATCCCCCTGTCCGACATCTATGAAATGTACGCTTATTTCTCCTGTGACAGGAGGCTCTTGCTCGTAATTTACGGCATACAGCGCGATTACAAGAGCGAAAAGTAATAGAAATAAAGGTATGATTATCTTTTTCATATTAAAATATCATACCATTAAAATCAGCCGGAATTGAAAAATTGAGGCAAATACTACCCTTGTCTACTATGCGGACTTCAATTTCCGCAGTCCGGTCTTTGATTAATTAAGGTTTTCGCTCTAATATAGAAGCACGTAAATTTTTTCCGAAGGGAGGCCTCACTGTGAGAGAAGGATTTATCGAAGTTGGCGGTAAAAATATCTGGTATTCGCTATACGGAGAGAATCAAAAGAGTACGCCGCTTTTGGTTGTTCACGGAGGTCCGGGCTTTGTTACTATGCCGCAGGTCGTCAGTGATTTTGCCAAAGACCGTCCGGTTTACTTTTACGACCAGCTGGGATGCGGAAAAAGTGACCGGGCTGAGGATAATTCTTCCTATACCGTAGATTACTACGTCAGCGAACTGGCTGAAGTTAAGCGCCGGTTGAATTTGAACGACGTTTATCTTTTAGGCTTTTCCTGGGGTACGGCGCTTATTTGCTCCTATATGCTTTACGAAAAGCCGGCAGGAGTCAAAGGTCTTATTTTATGCGGACCTCTACTGAGTACCCCGCGTTGGGATGCCGACCAGAGAGCCAATATTTCCGATATGCCGGACGATATAAGGGAAGCAATCGAAAGCGGGGAAGATGCTCAAGATTACGGAGAGAATTACCAGTCTGCTATGATGGAGTATTACTATAAACACGTCTGCCGTTTGCAACCCTGGCCTGATTATATCGAGCAAGCCTTATCAAAACTCAACCCGGATGTTTATAATACAATGTGGGGGCCAAGCGAATTCACGGTTACGGGTACCCTAAAAGACTTTGACCTGTTGCCACGCCTGCAGGAAATCGGTTTGCCCGTTTTGTTAACCTGCGGGGATTATGACGAAGCCGGGGTAAAAAACGTCAAAGATTACCAGATGGCTTTCCCTGATGCCTCCATGGCGGTAATACCGTATTCAGCGCACCTGCACCACATCGAGCAGCCGGAAATATTCAAGGCGATTGTTAATAATTTTCTGACAAAATTCGGTTAGACGACCACGGCATTATCCGAACAGATTTTTTATGATGTCGGCGCCGGCTATAAAAGTCCCAAGTGAGCTTCCCAAATTCGCCATAACTATGATGAGAAATACCCTTAAAAAGCGATTCTTGAAAAAGCCTTTGAAGCTGAAAATATCTTCCGGAATATTATTCATATCCTGCACGGTCGGTTTTCTTAACGTGGCCTCCACCAAACCTGTCAGCCATCCGCACGCTACCAGCGGATT
>JAAYAZ010000174.1 GCA_012719115.1 Dehalococcoidales bacterium | reverse complement strand
TACATCATTTAATGGCGCAATTACAAAAGCTCTTTTAGCTGCCGGTTTGATGCTTCCCGAGAAAGGCAGCATTTTATTCAGCATAGCAGACCGCGATAAAGCCGAAGCACTACCGATAATAAAAAATTTCCATGATGCCGGATTCAAACTGTACGCTACGGAAGGGACTTCCGAACTTTTACAAAATGCCGGATTATCCGTATCTATGATAACTAAAAAGCTGGACGAAGGCCATCCCAATGTAATCGATATTATCCATGACGGAACCGTAAACGGCGTGGTCAATACTATAACAGGAGGCAGGATTTCACTGAGAGACGGTTTCCATATCCGCCGTGCCGCCGCTGAGCAGCGAATCCCCTGTTTTACTTCGTTAGATACCGCCAGGGCGGTTTCCGAAGTGCTTACCGGCGGACAATACAACTACGAAGTATTATCAATGCCGGAATACCGAAACCACAAATAAATATAACAACAGGAGATTGATATAGACAGCAATATATTGATTAATGCCAGACATTCGATATGCAATATAATCTCAAACAAAGAGATAATGCCGGGTGTTTCCTTAATGTGGATTGAAGCACCCGACATCGCAGCCTCCGCAAAGCCCGGGCAATTTATAATGATACAATGCGGCGATGATACATTGCTTCGCAGACCGATAAGTATCCATCGAATTGATGGGAGTAAATTAGCTGTTTTATACGCAAAATTGGGGCGGGGCACTCTATGGCTTTCAAAGCAGAAAGAGAATGCCCTGATTGACGTTCTGGGACCTCTGGGGAATGGTTATGTGATTGGTGACGATACCGAGAACCTGCTGCTGGTTGCCGGGGGAATGGGTATTGCCCCGCTTATGTTTTTAGCTGAAACGGCTACTGCTATAGGGAAGAATGTTAAACTGCTTATGGGAGCGCAGAAAGCTGAAATGGTATTACCCGGCAGCATGCTTCCTACCGGTATCCAATGCATGGTAACAACTGACGACGGCTCGATGGGGATAAAAGGCAGAACTACCGATATTCTGCCTGATTATATAGGTGAAGCCGACCGGATTTTTGCCTGCGGACCGGCGCCAATGTATCGAACAATGCATAAATATAATCTTTTACAGAATAAACCCTGCCAGATTTCACTGGAAATACGTATGGCATGCGGAATGGGAGTCTGTTACGGGTGTGCTATTAAGACTAAGCAAGGATTGAAGCAGGTTTGCCATGACGGACCCGTCTTTGATTTCGACGATGTGATATGGGATGAACTGGTAGATATTTAGTTTTATTTTCTAATATTTTGCAGGAGGCTAATCTATGTCAAATCTTTTCAAAGGCTTAGCGACAACGGTCATATGGGTTTTATTTATTTTCGGCATTATAAGACTGATAATCGGACTGGCTATGGCTTTTTCAACCGGACCCGATGAGGCAGCCATTGCAACATATTTAGACTTTTTTGTAGCTATCTTCAGCCTGACCTTATCAATAGTGGTTATGAAATTACGCCAATCAATGCTTTAGTTATAGTACGTAGAAATCTTTTTAACCAACATTATTAAAAAGTCTTTTTACAATCTGTCAGATATAAATTGAACTATCTTTTCAACATATTCCCTGGGATAGGTCATATAGGATTGGCTATGCCCTGCTCCGTCAGCTATCCATATATCGTCTGACGGGTTATTCGATGCATCAAGCAGACTATAGGCATCAGAAGGCGGGACAGATGTATCATCCGAACCGTTGATAAAAAATATAGGGCAGTTAATATAAGGAACTTTGTCGATAGCGCTCTCTCTATCCAGCCCGAAAAAGAGCCTGCCCATCAAAACCGACCCCGGCTTAAAAATAACAAAAGGTTTAAATGCATTTGCCAACACTCTTTTTGTCATTTCGGGTATGCTTGTAAAACAACTGTCGCAAATAACTGCCTCGATATCATCATTTTCTCTGGCAGATGAGATAGCCGCAGAAGCTCCGATGGATACTCCGAGTAAAATGATATTCTCTTCCTGTCCCTTACGTTTTTTGATATAGTCTATCGCACCGCTGAAATCCCTGCCCAAGACAGAACGGCAACTGAACTTTGCCGCCTGCGATTCCCCGCATCCCCTCCTTTCAAAAACAAGCACGTTGTAACCCTGTTTTGCCAAATCCACACACAATTCCAGCATTTTCGTCGAGCGGTCTTCTCTTGTCTGTTTCCCGCCCGGCATCGCTATAATTGTCCTTTTAGTGCCTGCCGATATGTACCAGCCTTTTAAAAGCACATTATCGATACGGCTGTAAAAACTGACATTTTCATAAGACAGCCCGAACATAGCCGGAGTCATTGCCAATGACCTTCTTAAGCTCATAGCTATACCGTTTGCTATTAGAAACGAAGTCAGCAGATATAAAAATACCAAACCTATAACTATCCATAAGACTATATGCATATTAATACTCGATTGTTTTTGTATGTAAATTATCTTATATAAAAATCAATTGTTCAAGGATTACTATCTGATAATCAATTTAAGAATGGTATTTCTTTAGCTTGACAGAAAATTGCTTTACCCCATCATTTGCGTTCTTCATCAAAGGTAACCCGTGTCCAAAACAGACTATATTAAATTTCATATCTGCTATTTTATTTATCGATTGTATTTCCTCTTTAATATCAACGGTAAATTCTCGGGATGGCAGGCTTAGCTTAAATGTGTTTGCCAGCAAATCACCGATTATCAGAGCATCTTCCTGCTGTATATGAAGAGAAATACTGCCCAAAGTATGCCCCGGAGTATGTATTATTTTTATTCCCCCCAGAATAGGCAATATATCACCGTCTTTAACTTTAACATCCACATCTACCGGGTCGGGATTCCAGAAGCGTTCCATAAACTTGAGATGCTTCAATGCTTTTGGACAGGGATGGGGCAATCTGCCTTCTATGTACGGGACGTCATCTATATGGGCAATTATATTAGCCCCTGTTATCTGCTTTAATTTTAACAGGTTGCCTGTGTGGTCGATATGATAATGCGTCAGGACTATATTTTCCACATCTGAAAGCGAGTAGCCGAGTTTTTTTATGTCACGGCTTATTTGCGATAATTTTCCTTTATAACCGGTATCGATGATTGTCAACTTAGTATCGGTTATATAATAAACATTTGTGCTGAGTATGCCCGTACCCCGCAAACCATTCGTCATATAGATATGAGAAGTGATTTTATTCATTGTAAAAACTTATCCTTATCTATACTATTATACTTTATTAAGATAACGCCTTACTTATTATCAGCTAGTCATAGATTTTCTGTTAACCTTTGCCATTATCTAAAACGGCGGTTATAATCATTTTGTACAGGAGGTAATAATGTGATTGACACAGTAAAAATTGCTGCCGTTCAGATGGAACCGAAGTTAATGCAAAACAAATATAATCTCGATAACATCATATCTAAAATTATAACCGCCTCAGAACGAGGCGCACAACTTATCGTTTTCCCAGAGTGCTCCCTTTCCGGATATTTATTTACCTCCCTTGATGAAGCTCTGCCTTATATGGAAACTGTACCCGGACCTTCTACTGATGAAATAACAAAATATGCCAAGCAACTGAATGTGTACATAATTTTCGGCCTCTTGGAAAAAGAGGGGAATAAGCATTTTAATACAGCCGCATTAATCGGTCCCGACGGGCTTATCGGAAAGTACCGCAAGATTCATCTGCCCTTTTTGGGAATCGACAGATTTATCGACAAGGGAGACAAAGAGTTTAAGGTATATAACACTCCAATCGGCAATATCGGCATTCACATCTGTTACGACTGCAATTTCCCGGAATGCGCAAGGGTTATGGCGCTACTCGGAGCAGATATCCTGGCACTGCCCACAAACTGGCCTGCGGGAAGGCAAAAAATAGCCGAACATGTAGTCTTATGCCGGGCTTATGAAAACAAAGTTAATTTTGTAGCCGCAAACCGCACCGGTATTGAGCGAGATGTAAAATTCATCGGTTTAAGCAGAATTGTAGATACAAGCGGAGAAATCATTGCCGGCACGACTGATGATAGTGAGCAAATAGTATACGCTAACATCAGCCTTAAAGAAGCACGGCAGAAACATATCACTTTCAAAGCACGTGAATTTGAAATAAACTTTTTCGCAGATAGAAGGCCGGAATTCTACGACGAAATCACAGATAAACGTAAATAGCTATACGCAATTATAGTACAGTTAAACACGCCTGAATCTGCTCACGGTACTAAAAAGCTGTACCATCCTACAATGGGAGACTACGCTATTTCGTATCCCGCAACTCTTTTGCAGCATTATATTAAATTTCGATATCTATTGCTATAACTTAATATTTAGTTTACGGTCTGTTCAACAAGCTCGGCAAGTTTTTCCATCTCGATCGATGGGTGCATTTCTTGAGACAAAACTTCATACCCGCACAAAAAACAATGCTCCGAAATAATTCCCTCATCGTTTTCCAGATACAGACTCTTACTGCCGCACTTGGGGCAGTATTTTGCTTTGTTCTTACGCATATATTTATTGCTCCTGCAAATATTTTCTTATCATGCCTTACGACATTTTTTACAAGATGATATTTTACTCTATGCCAAGGATTTTGCCAAGTATGTTCTTAAACACGATTATAAGAGAAAATTCACTTAGTATAAATATTCCCTTATAATGGTAGCATGACAAAAAATGCGACTTTTCATATGGTTTCACTTGGTTGTGATAAAAATGCCGTCGATGCAGATTCAATTTCACAACTTTTAATTGATTCGGGATACGAGCCTGTTGCCGAGCCTAAAAAAGCGGCAATAATAATCGTAAATACCTGCGGTTTTATCGACTCTGCTAAAGAGGAATCCTATGAGGCTTTGGAAAAGCTGGCTGCCGGAAAAAAGAAGGGACAAATTCTTGTTGCCGCCGGTTGTTTGACACAGCGCTACGGCGCAAAGGTGGCAGACCGAGTTCCGAATATAGACGGCATAATCGGCACACGCCGCTGGATGGATATTTTAGAAGTTGTAAATAAAATATCAGAAGATAACCGGATTAGACCATACTGCCATTTACCGGAATCCGCAACAACTGTAGGCACCGATGAGGGTGATACTGTTCGTGTTTCCATTCAGGGTGCCAGCGCTTTTATAAAGATTTCCGACGGCTGCCGCTGTTCCTGTTCTTATTGCGCTATCCCCAAGATTAAAGGAACGTTAATCAGCCGCCCGCCTGAAAAGATTTTAGCTGAAGCGCGCCTTTTGCAGGATGAAGGTATTCGTGAAATCATACTTATCGCCCAAAATACCACCGATTACGGCTATGACCTTGGTATGAAAAACGGGTTGGCTGATTTGCTAAGACAAATGTCGAATAATGTTCCCGATGTAAACTGGATACGACTCCTTTATGCCTACCCCGGTTATGTTACCGATGAATTGATTGAACTGATGGCAAACAATAAACAAATTGTACCCTATCTGGACCTGCCTCTTCAGCACGCTCATCCTGCAGTGCTTAAGAGTATGCATCGGCCTGCTAATATTGAATGGGTTTATAAAACACTCGAAAAAATGCGCAAGGCGATACCGGCACTGGCATTGCGTACCACTTTCATTGTGGGCTACCCGGGGGAAACCGAAGCGCAGTTCCAAACACTGCTCGATTTTATAGATGAGGTACGTTTTGACAAATTAGGCGCATTCAAATATTCGTTTGAAGCAGGAACTCCCGCCGAAAAATTGGGAGACCCGATTCCTGAAGAGGTAAAGGAAGAACGTTTTAACAGATTAATGGAGAAACAGCAGCAGATTTCCCTTGAATGCAATCAGTCACTTATCGGGCGAAATCTGGATGTTTTAATTGAAGGCACCGGAAAGGATATTTCCATCGGGCGAAGCTACCGCGACGCTCCAAAAATTGACGGTTTTGTTTTTGTTAAGGGGAAATTGGCAATCGGTGAGATGGTTTCGGTCCATATAGACAATGCTATGGAATACGACCTCTCAGGGACAGTTAATGTTTAGTTTAAGAGAGGTACATCTCTTAATAAAAAATCCCAGAAAAGCGTCATTACACTGTTCTGGGATATAACTCTCAAAATATTAAGCCTCAGTTAAATATACTAGGCGCTTTACTCTACCAGGTCGCCGATTGTAATCTCATGTTTTTTTACGCTGTCACCGCTAAGAGGTTTAAAGGTTAATTTAAACTGACGGGTAGTATTGGCTTCCATATCTTTTACAGGAATAACTTTGGTTCCGACCGTCTCCCCGTTATCGTTGACAAAATTAATAATTACAGCCACATCGGCCTTTTCCGTACTGATATTTTTACAGGTCAAAGTTACCTCTTTTTCACCACCGACTGTTTTCATTTCACTTTTTATGACCTGCACTTTCTCTATATCTGCCGTTATAACACGCAAAACTCTGATATTATAACTTTGTATCATGAAACCCGGTACTGTTAACGGCGGTTGAACCATAACACCCCGGCTTTTGCCCGGTAATAAATCTGTCTCCTTATGTTGTGTAGTACCTAAAACATTGCCTTCACTGTTAAAGAACGTGCATTCTATTATCAGCGTAGCAATTATCTTTTCCGAAATATTTTTTATACCGCATTCTACGCCTTCTAACATAGCATTATCCATGTATTTAAGATTATGCTTTGTCATTAAAACCATATCATTCCCGGTGGCAACAGGGTCGGGCACCATTACAATATCTCTTACCTTGACACTATAGTTTACAACCGGTTTATTTACATCTTCTTTATGAACCAAGCGCACGGTACGCTCACCATTTGAGCCTATAGATGATGACTTTTGTTCCACAACATCAACAACATTGCCGTCCCTATCGGAAAACTCCGCCTCGAAGACAACACTTCCCACTGTCTTATCTATTACATTTTTAATATTCAGTTCAACAACAATATTGCTGCCCCCGCTTTTATCATCTTCTTTAAAAATATTATGCCCCAGAATAGCTATTTTATTCTCTTCGGGGACATCCTGCTCAGGTTTCTTAACGGTTTCTTTGCTTTCATCTTTTGCTTTTTTATCCATTTATGCTTTCCGCCCCCTTGTAAGTAATATATTTTTGACGTTGAGTTTAATGTATTATAATACCTGTGTCAAAGTTTTTAAAGACTTATTTCTGCTGTATTGCCTAATTCCATATGATAAAATAGCTTGCCCTTTGTCCTCTATTGAACATCACCAAATAAGAGTTATATGAATTGCACAGCTGGATTAACAGTTCAGATTGCTTTTTATCACAAAAGTACGATTACCTAAATGAGGAGCAGATTGTAAAGTAAATAGGGGATAGAAGTTAAGGATACATGTTGACAAAACAAGCTACTCCCAGCGATATGCAGGCTCGTTAATAGATTTGATTCCTTAAAGAATCAGAGGGAAAGGCTTACGGATTCTGTTTCTTTTCTTCCGCTTTCTTGGGTTTCTTTACGTTCTTTCTTCCTTTACTTCCCATTAGTTAACCTCCTGCCGAGATGATGGCGGTTTTACGGCACATTTTTAAGCATACAACTCAATTACACTGATACTGTCAATAGTATTAGTTTATCAAGGACTTATTACCACGCTGTTTCGATCGCAAATATATATGACCACGCTTAAAAAGTATATAAGCAGATATTCCTTTTATCACTTATACAGGCTTGCAGATAAAACCTGCTGATAAACTCACTATTTCGAAAAGG
>JAAYAZ010000173.1 GCA_012719115.1 Dehalococcoidales bacterium | reverse complement strand
TGCAGAAAACATTTCTTTTCTGGTATTACCTGCGTAATTACCGGTGTTTCTGCTGTTGGGTTGAAGTTTGCCGGCTTGCCTGGCCTTTCTTTTCTGACGGCACGAAATGCAGCGCTTCGGCGAGTTCGTATAACCCATCGAAAGAAACTGTTCCTGCTCTGCGGCAGTAAAAGTGAACTCTGAATCACAGTCGTAACACTGGAGTGTCTTGTCTTTGACAGTCATTGTATGACCTCCTCTCTTAATCTATTAGTTGGAGTTCGGGCCATACAACGCTCAATATAATTGGCGGGGTTTCTAAAAAGATACGATAACCTAAACTTAAACTACTTATACCATTATATCCTAATTGCGATTACTGTACAAATAAACTTTACAATAATTGTTTTGTTACTCAGTGTTACTTATTGGAAGGCCATTTATTGCAATAATTGTTTATCTAAACTAATATATATCTGAGTACTCCGATACAAATTGGGAGGTAATTATGACTGTACAAAATGTTGGAGAAGTTTACAGGTGTCTTATTTGCGGAAATGAAGTAAAAGTGTTATTTGCCGGCGGTGGTATTTTGAGTTGTTGCGGACAGGAAATGCAAAAGAACGATGACGAACAGGATGTAGATATGTCGCGAAGACTACCGGATTCGGGAATGTAACCGGGTTAGCGCTTTAATATCTCGACGGAATAGATTTTAGGAGGCGCATAATGAACATGGGTAAATTAGACAGAATTATTCGAGGGATAATCGGTGTCGCACTGATAGTTGTGGCATTGTTTGTCTTAGACGGAGCCTGGCAGATAGTATTGATAGTATTAGGCGGAATAATGGTAGGGACTGCCCTCAGTGGCTTTTGCCCGCTATATGTTCCTTTTCATATATCGACAAAGAAATAGTTTTATAACAGTTCGGATATTTTTTCGGATTGCCGTTTATAAGTTAATATTCGCGTTGCAAAGGGTATTGACAAAAATCGGCAGGCTTTATAAAATATGTTTTAGCAATCCAATTAGTACATTGCTAATATTTTAAATCCAAGGGAGGCCGTTACATGGAATCAAACGTTAAGCTCGGTGAAGTTCAGCTTGAAATGACCGGAGATGTAAAAACGACAGAAGACTTAAAGGTTTTATTGAGATGGGGTTGGGGTGCTGAAACTACCAACAAGATGTCATTTAAGCCATCCGAAGAGCTGAAGGTTGGGGATGGAATAAAGGTGACCATTGAAAAAGTGGTTGTTATTCCGGACCCGGTTGAAGAAAAGGTCGAGGAAACTCCTGGTGAGGCAGTAGAGGAGCAAGAGGCGGTTGCCGGAACGGAAGGCACAGTTGAGTCAGCCGATAACAGCGAACCGGTTACTGAGTGTGAGTGTACATGTACATGCGAGGGTACCGAAGAGGTTGAGAAGGCTGCAGCCGATACGGAAAACACCGCTGAAGCAAGCGGCGAAACAAAAACAGCATAAATTATATTAACTAAGCTAATATTAGGAGGCGTTAAGATATGGAACCGGTAACAATTGGGCAGGTAGAAGCAAATATGACCACCGATATCACTACCGACGAAGAACTGAGGGTATTATTAAGGATAATATATTCGGCAAAGTGTACGGAAGCTCCTTTCAAACCGGCAGAGGAGTTAAAGCGCGGTGATAAAGTGAGAATAACTTTAGAAAAAGTTTCCGAAGCACCTAAAGACGAAAAAGCTTAATATACTTAATAAAAATCGATATAAAATGTTTCTTAAAACCCCGGAAAATATCTGGGGTTTTATAGTTTGTTTTAAAAAAGGGGGGAGTATGCCATCAGTAGATGTAGTTAATAAGGTTGATATGCAGGCTTTGGATAATGCCGTTAATAATGTTCTGCGTGAGGTAGTTAACCGCTACGATTTCAAAAATATAAAAACGGATATTTCGCTAAACAAAAAAGATAAATTAATACATATAGTAACAGGCGATGAATTAAAGATGAAAGCGGTTATCGAATTATTGAAGGGTCATTGTGTTCGTTTAAAAGTAGAACCAAAGTGCCTCGCTCCTCAAAAAATTGAGCCTACTTCTCACGGGACGGTAAAAATTGATATTCAAATCAAAGAGGGAATACCGATTGATACATGTAAAAAAATTGTAAAGTTCATAAAAAGTACCAATAGCAAAGTACAATCTACCATTCAGGATGAACAGGTCAGAGTAAGCGGTAAAAAGATTGATGACCTCCAGGAAATAATGCAGCTATTGCGGGAACAGGACTACGATGTCCCCCTGCAATTCGTTAATATGAAAAGAGATTAGATTCGGCAAAAACTAACAGCTCATATTTTTTGAACAAAAGAATTCGATTTTGTAGAGGTGACTTTCGAATAGCACCGGATTATCGGAAGAAATTCAACCTCTTGGGAGATTAGTTTCATCGAACTGTTTTCCACGCCATGGAACGAAGGCGGATATTTTCTGTATCAGTAATATGTAGTCGGGATTTCTTTTTAACATATGATTTTCAATTAAAGGAATACTGATGCAGGTAAACAGCAATGTAATCATAACCGGCCCGATAATTGTCCACCAGTATGTGATGTTTGCTGCCAGCGCAAATAGAAAAAGCCCCCACCAGAAAAGCACTTCTCCAAAATAGTTCGGATGCCTGGAATAGCCCCATAGACCCGAAGATAGAAGTTGCCCCTTATTAATGTTTGTTGAAAGAAAATCATGCAGTTGCCGGTCGGCTTTAGCTTCGATAAAGATTGCCCCGGCCGCAACTACTATCGCCAGGCAGTCGAGCAACCCGAAGGCGTTAATTCCCGTAAAGAGAATGGCATATAGTGGTAAGCAACCGCCAAAAACCAGTATAGTGGGGAATAAGTGAATACCGAGGAAATTAACCAATCCGAATGCCCTGCCTGTTTTTTCCCTGAAGTATTTATATCTCCAGTCCTCATGATTTAAGCCCCTCCAGCGCCTGAGCCAGTTGAAAGTCAGCCTTACAGACCAGAAAGCGAGCAGTATCAAGACAATCGCTTCACGTAAACCGATATCATTTATGGATGCGGAATGAAGCAGCCAGAAGGCTGCAATGAAAGGCGGTGCGACGCTCCAGTATGGGTCGTAAATACTGGCATTTCCATAATAAACCGAGAAACCGAAGATAACGATAGTAGCTGCCAGGTCGGCTGCTCCTGCAATAATAATGGGGTGATAGTCCTGTAATATATAGCCCGTAATGATGACCACGACCACAGCTGCAAGGTATGCAGTAAGGCAAATAGCTACTGATTTTACCCTGTTTATTGACCTGTGCTCCGTGGCATTCAGTGCTTCGCTCATTCTAAAAAAAGTATATCACTAATAAATATTTTATGCGACCGGAAAAATCAATATTATAATTTTACATAAACAACTGTGTTTAATGTACAGGCTTGTTCAATGAGCACC
>JAAYAZ010000172.1 GCA_012719115.1 Dehalococcoidales bacterium | reverse complement strand
CCGTTAATATATTCTTCAAGATTGTTAAACCTTAATCGATATCCGTGTTTTTCCGGATAATCGAAGGCAGGGGAACCCGGGTCCAGCAGTATCATAGGTCCGAAAGCGTGATGTACCGGCGATTTGCCGCTGCTCTCTCGGTTGATTATGCATATCTGCTCCCAGATCTTCCATGTATCTTTTATCGTCTTCGGCGTGTCATCCCCCAAAGCTATCATAGAAAATACGCCGATGGGAATATTGTATTTCTTGCATAACTTCAGTGTCTTGAAGAGTTCTTCATTGCCGTACTTACGGCCTTGCTCTTTCCTTACAACATCGCAACAGGATTCCGGTGATATCGAAAGAACTATCGGCAGCCCCACATTCGCTATCTGCTTCAGGTAATCTTCGTCGGCAGGACCGAACAGCTCCATCGATATGTTGACCGCAGTCGATTTCTTACTGCGCAGCGCCGCAAACAGCTTCGCACAGTATTCTTTACCGCCCATACGCGGGTCCTGGAACAGGAATACGCTTTTAATTCCCTGTTTTGACAGCTTCTCAATATCTTCTGCTATCTTTTCGGGACTGCGAAACGCCGGCCTTTCTCTTGCCAGATAAGTTTTATAACTGTAGCGCGAACCTCCGCAGGTGGCACAATTATATGCACAGCCACGGCAAACCGGAATAAACCAACTCCCGCCTTTGTCATTACGATAAATTATCTTTTGAGGTTCGATTAAATCCAACCGCGTATAGTCATATTCGTCCAGAGTTTCCGAGGGTTTCATCATCGGATTAACCCTAACCTTACCTTCATCATCGCGGAAGGTAAGGTTAGGGATTTCGTCCAATTTTTCATTTTGCTCTAACCCTTTCATAAGCTCGAGAAAGGGTTTCTCGGCTTCTCCCCGGATTACCGCATCTAGAAAATCATATTTGCTGATTATCTCTTCACTGAACACGGTCGATGTCAACCCACCCAGTAACACCATCGTTTCAGGATGTGCTTCTTTACACGCCCGCGCTAGCTCAATTGCACCTTGTGAGTGTAAACACCAGTGTAAATCTATCCCGATTACCTTTGCCGACAGCCCCTTGATATGCCCCACGGCATCAAATCCGCTATCGGTCACCATCCGCTCACCGATGTTATCTACTTTTACCCGGTAGCCGTTTCTTTCTAAGTATTCAGCTATGCTTAACATACCTACCGGCGGGATTATGAACTGGTCCGTGCTTTCCTTGACCGTATATCCCAAAGGTCCCGGAAACAGCACCCTTTCCCTAAAATCATATATCGCCGGCGGATGTATCAGGACAACATCATAATTCATTACACATCGCGCTTCTCTCTTCGGTTTTTCCATCACAGTACAAAAGTCCTAGCGAGGAGGAATCCCCCTAGCTTCTTTTGGATATGACGGAATTCTAATATTCTATTCCGGTTAAACTATTCTGCGGATTTACCGACAATTAAATTGCGGAATATACCAAGCAGAAGCAGGTAAACACCGGTTCCGAGTGCCAGATAGTAACCAAAGGGAATCCATGCGGTTACATCGAGCTCGATCTTCCACATAGCAAAATTGCCCAAGTCCACCCAGGCATTTCCGATAAACGGAAGACCCAACGCATTTATTTTAGAATAAGCAAATGCCATACCTGCACCGGCAACCAGAAGATATAAAATACCTACTAATCCCACCGCCCATCTTGATATATTAAGGTTTTTCCCGAACAGGGGTATGGTTTTTTTGTTAAAGATAATGCCCAGCAATAATCCCAATAAAGCCGCGCCGAAAAATACCCAGATTAAGATAATCAGCCAATCCGGCACTGCCACTTCAGAGCCTTGATCGGGCATTAATACGAAGTAGCCTCCGAAACCGCCATCATCAAGACCATATGGATGTACTATAACATCACCGTCGCCTGCTACTGCGGATGAACAGCGCGCAATCCACCATGGCGCAAAAAACGAATATACGAACGTTCCGGCACCGATAAGGACTAAAGCGCGAAATATCCAAACTCTCGCTGTGTTCATATTTTACAACTTTCCTTCCTTTGTTTTATCTACTTAAATATTATCATAGGGGGTGGGAGTCGTTCCCCCTCACCCCCTATGATAACAAAATTTGCCTTATAACGCTAGGTTATTACGCTAGAGCTATATCGTCAAGGTTGACATCGGCATCTACTGTGCTTATATCGCTGACGGTCTTGGTTTTTCCGCCGGCAGATACCGTTACAGTGAAGGTGCCTTTGCCCAGTTTATCGAACCAGAAGTCACCCCAGCCGTTGGTGGTAGTAGTGCCTGAACCGTCGCCGCTCAGCGAAACGTTGGCGCCGACAACCACTTCCTTTGTGGACGGGTCGTAAACTGTTCCGGCTATGAATCTCTTGGGGAGACTCAGATAGTGAACCCTGGTGGTTAAACCGTACTCGGGCATATAGGTTTCGGTCCCGGCTAGGTCTAACTCGGATTCCTCACCGAACAGGATGGCTTCAGTCGGGCAGTTGTCTGCGCATCTGGGGCCATAGGTCCAGCCTGACCTGTCTAACAGGTGAGCACAACCGGTGCATTTCTGCGCCTGCGAAATACCCCTGTTATAGAATATCTT
>JAAYAZ010000017.1 GCA_012719115.1 Dehalococcoidales bacterium | reverse complement strand
TATTTAATAAAAGTATCGGTTGGATAAAAGGATGGCAAACGGGTCCTTTCAGTCAGTGGAACTTCGCGATTTATAGAACAGATGAGTGTTTATTTAATAACCATGATAATAAAAGAGTAGTCTTTTATACTGCCAATGAAATATTTCAGCAGGCGGTTGTACAAAGGGAATAAAAATGTTTGATAGAGTTGAAATTATAGTAAGAGCCGGTAACGGCGGTGACGGAGCCGCAAGTTTCCGTCGCGAAAAATTCGTTCCGCTTGGAGGACCGGATGGGGGTGACGGAGGTCGTGGCGGCAGTGTCATTATCCGCGCAGATGATGATGTCAGTAATCTAAACTACTTTCGCCAGCACCGAGCATACAGCGCCGATAGTGGTAAGAACGGCTCAAGCCAGCGTAAATCGGGTAGAAGCGGAGCTGACCTGATATTGAAAGTCCCGCCGGGAACCATTGTTTCCGAAAAATTAGAAGAAGGCGACGATATTGTACTGGCAGATTTAAGGGAAAAAGGCCAGGAAGTGGTGGCGGCGGCCGGCGGTGGGGGAGGACTTGGAAACAGTCATTTTGCATCTTCCATAAATCAGGCACCTGTTCTGGCACAAAAAGGAGAAGAGGGTGAGCAAAAAAACGTTATCCTGGAGTTGAAGCTGATCGCGGATGCCGGAATTGTGGGCTATCCCAACGTTGGTAAGTCTTCACTGGTGGCGGCGGCTTCGGCGGCTCATCCCAAAATTGCCGATTATCCCTTTACAACGCTGGAGCCGGTGCTGGGCACTGTTATGGTAGGACATCAGACCTTCGTTCTGGCGGAGATTCCGGGTCTTATTGCGGAGGCCAGTCTTGGGAAAGGTCTGGGCCACGATTTTTTAAGGCACGTGGTCAGAACAAGGCTGCTGGTCCACCTCTTAAACGGAGATTCGCCATCACCGGTCGATGATATGATTCAGGTGAACAACGAACTCAGTGTCTTCGATTCGGCGCTCGGTAAGAAGCCGCAAATAGTAGCCGTCAATAAAATCGATTTGCCGCAGGTCAGGGAGCAGATGCCGGAAATCAGAAAGGTTTTTAAGGGAATCGGCATTAAGGTACATTTTATTTCCGCGTTTACCGGAGAAGGGGTTCCCGAGTTGATGGCGGAGGTTTTAAAAGAGCTTGAGCGCATCACGCCGCAGGAAGAGGAGCCGGCTACCGAAGAGTCGTTTGCCGTCTTTCATCCGCAGCCGAGGGGAGATACCAGAATTACACGTGACGGAGATGTCTTCGTTATAGAAAATAAAAGCCTGGAGCGCATTATAGAAGGGACCGATGCCACAAAAACTGAGGCAAAACGTCAGCTTATCGGTCTTTTAAACCGGCCTCATACCAGAAAAGCGCTTGAGAGAGCCGGCGCCAAAACGGGGGACAGGGTGCGCTGCGGCAGTTTCGAATGGCGGTGGTGATAAAATGAGATTAGCTGTTCTGGGAGGTACCTTCGACCCTATTCACAACGGGCATATCCTTATGGCTGAAACGGCGCTATCGCAGCTCGATCTGACGGAAGTTTTATTCATACCGGCCGGCAATCCGCGTTTTAAGGGCAATGAATCGGTCAGCGACGCGGCTCATCGCTTCGAGATGGTAGAACTGGCAATAGCTGGGAAGCCCTCATTTCAATTATCCGCTATGGAAATAGAGCGGGGAGGGGTAACCTATACAGTTGATACTTTGAGAGAGCTTAAAAGCGGTTTGGAGTTGCAGGATGAGCTTTTCTTTATTATGGGGTGGGGCAGTTTAGCAGAACTCCCTTTATGGTATCAGCCGGTAGAAATAATATCACTTTGTAAGCTGATTGTGGTGCCGAGAGCAGGCTTCCCGAAGCCGGATTTAACACAGCTGGAAACAGATGTGCCCGGAATCTCAGACAGGGTAATAATGCTTGATGAGCCGCAGATAGAAATTTCTTCATCCGATATAAGGGAAAAAGTTAAAAACGGCAAGGATATCAGGGGGCTGGTACCGGATGCGGTTGCCGATTACATTGCCAAACAAGGTTTATACCGGTAAAACGGATTGGGCAAAGTCCCGGTTGGGTTTGTAAAAAGAAAACATTCAGATTGATCGCCGCAGTTATGGATTTAGATAATCCATGCATACTGAGTATAACAGTAACATTAGCGCGTCTTTGCCTGTCCCGACTTGCCGGGACTTTGTATTGTTGAGTGTTTTTCGTAATAACATTAACCAATTATCATGCTGGATCCTTGATGGTTAAGCAAAGCCTTTTTTAATCGCGGGATTTCGCTTCGGTTTCAGGAAATCAACATCCGGGATGGGGCAATTAAGTTGCATTGCAGGGATTGCTTCATTTTTCCTTCGGAAAAACTCGCAAAGACGATTTGTAAATAAAGAAAAGAACTACCACTTCGTAATTCTCTCCATTTCACAAAGGGAGAGAAAGAGGGATTTTGGCAAATTGACGGAATAGATGGAGCAATATGCAACAAATCTCCCTCACTCCCTCTTTTCCAAAGAGGGAAGATCTTGATTGTCATACTGACTTTGCACATTAGCTACGCTAAGTATAAGTGACGGTTAATCGAAGTACCGATATTACGAGATTGGCTTGTCGAACCCGAAGTACCCTTTAGGGTGATAGCGTTGTTAAAACCATTAGTCTAATTCCGTTAAAATCCTTCGACAGGCTCAGGATGAACGGTAACTTTTTTGTCGTGCTGGAGTTCGTTAAGAATGAATGGCGCGGCAAGCTCTACCGATTGATGCATTTATAAATACCTTTTATTGAATAAAAGACGCATTAGCAAGAGAAAGAATGGTGGGGTGGGGCTTTATAGCAGCCTTATATGTGCTTCAAGATATGAAGGCTGGAGGCATAACCTCGGATTTCACCGCCGGGCTAGATATCCAGGTTTTTGACGCTCTTGGCATGTGCCTGAATGAAGGCTTTGCGGGGAGGAACCTCTCCGCCCATCAGCATATTGAATACCTCGTCCGATTTGGCGGCATCTTCTATATTGACCCTAAGCATGGTGCGCGTTTCCGGGTTCATAGTGGTATCCCATAACTGCTCGGCGCTCATTTCACCGAGACCCTTGTATCTCTGAACCTCTACTTTTTTAGACTCCCGCTTCATTTTTTGCAGAATAAGGTCTTTATCAGGGTCGGTATAAACCCATTGCGAAGTCTTTCCCGCCTTGATTTTATAAAGGGGAGGCTGTGCGATATACAAATGCCCGTTGTGAATCAATTCCGGCATATGCCTGAAGAAAAAGGTCAAGAGCAGGGTACGGATATGAGCTCCGTCCACATCTGCATCAGCCATAAGAACAACACGATGGTAGCGCAGTCTCGCAAGGTCCATTGAATCGTCAATACCGCTGCCGAGAACGGTTATCATATTGCGGATTTCTTCGCTGGAAAGGATTCTCTCCATAGAAGCCTTTTCTACATTGAGGATTTTGCCCCTCAAAGGGAGTATCGCCTGGAAACGGCGGTTGCGCCCTTCCTTGGCGGAGCCTCCGGCTGATTGTCCTTCTACCAGGAACAGTTCGCAGAGAGATGGGTCTTTTTCCGAGCAGTCGGCAAGTTTACCGGGCAGTGTCCCGGACTCAAGGCTGTTTTTACGGATAACCAGGTCCCTGGCTTTCCGGGCGGCTTCACGAGCTTTAGCGGAAGTGAGGCATTTGTCGATGATTTTCTTGGCTTCGTCCGGATGCTCTTCCAGGTAAAGAGAAAGCCCCTCGACAACGATGCTTTCCGTTACACTCTTGATTTCAATGTTTCCCAGTTTTCCCTTGGTCTGTCCTTCGAATTGGGGTTCGGATAATTTAACGCTGATTACAGCGGTAATCCCTTCTCTGGTATCGTCTCCGACCAGATTGGGGTCGCCGTCTTTAAGTATTTTGTTTTTATGTGCATAGTCATTAAGCACACGTGTCAATGCCGAACGGAATCCGGTCAGGTGGGTTCCGCCGTCTACGGTATTGACGCAGTTGGCGAAACTGAGTGTGTTATCGGTATAACCGTCGTTATACTGGATAGCCGCTTCGACAACGGTGCTATTTTCCTGTTTGCATATATATATCGGTAACTTGTGAAGTACCGCTCGGTTGCGGTTTAGATGGCGTACAAATCCTATAATACCGCCCTCGAAATAAAAAGTCTGTTCACGGTCCGATTTTTCATCGTAAAAAGAAATTTCCAGCCCTTTATTCAGATAGGCAATTTCACGGAAGCGGTCGTTTAGGGTGTCGAAGTCATATTCTTCTTCGGTAAATATTTCCTTATCGGCGACAAATCTGATGGTGGTCCCTGTTCCCTCGGCTTCGCCGATTTCCTCCACCCTTTTTTGAGGAATGCCTTTTTTGTATTCCTGGTAGTATTCTTTACCGTTGAGCTTAACCCATACTTCCAAACGCTCCGATAGAGCATTTACCACCGATGAGCCTACGCCGTGCAGGCCGCCGGATACCTGGTAGGTTTTTCCGCCGAATTTGGCTCCGGCATGCAGTACCGTCAGAACCGTTTCCAGCGCCGATAATTTGGTAGTGGGGTGGATATCGACGGGAATACCGCGCCCGTTATCCTTCACTGTAACAATGTTATCTTTGTCGATGTGAATTTTTATCTTGTCACAGTAGCCGGCCATAGCTTCATCGACACTGTTATGAACTATTTCATAGACCAGATGATGCATGCCGCGCTGGTCGGTTGAGCCGATGTACATACCGGGGCGCCGGCGAACAGCTTCACGGCCGCCTAATACCTGTATATCGGCAGCCGTATAGTCCTTATTGCGGTTTAAATCCTTGTTATCTTGCGTCATTTACACTCTTATAAAAAATGGATTTGGTACACCATATAATAAAAGAGGCAGTCCGTTTCTGCTGCCCCGCTTCTATCACACATTTAATTATACCATAATTATGTAGCTGGGGTAAAACTTCTAAAGCTAAAAGATATATATTTTGATGAAAAAATGGCAGTTAAAAATCAAAAAAGAGGATTTTGGTACCCCCAAGCGGATTCGAACCGCTGTTGCCGGCGTGAAAGGCCAGTGTCCTAGGCCTCTAGACGATGGGGGCACTGGAATAAGTATATCAAAGGTTGCTGTTGTTTTCAATATTTCCCCGGCGAGCTTTATATCTCGATTTCATCGGTATTACAGAAAAGCTTTAGATACAAATTTGTTTATGGATGTTATTATCGGTTGACGTATATATTTTAACCACAGTCCGCTTCAGCTATATAGTGTTGTTTGTCATTTACTTGATTAGAATTGATAAACCGATATAATATAAAAATAAGCCCTGCGCTAAATGATTTAAGGAATATTGGTATGCACAGAGAAATCCCTGCGCTGCCCGCTACCCGTTGCGGAAATACAGTTTTTAACTGGGGTGAGCGCACCTACGTAATGGGTATCGTAAATGTCAGCCCCGATTCCTTTTCGGGAGACGGGTTAGATAATGTGGACTCTGCAATTGCGCAGGCTAAGCTTTTTATCAGGCAGGGAGCCGATATTATTGATATCGGCGGGGAGTCCACCAGACCTGATTCGAAGCCGATATCCGAAGAAGAGGAAATAGCCAGGGTAGTCCCTGTAATAAAGGCGTTATCGTCGCAGGTCTCCGTTCCGATAAGTATAGATACATATAAATCGTCTGTTGCCATCAGTGCGGTAAAAGCCGGCGCCAACCTGATAAACGACGTCTGGGGTTTAAAAAAATGCCCCGAGCTGGCAGAAATTGCGGCGGAAGCGAAAATACCCATAATCATAACCAGCAACCAGCGGGATGAACCCTCCAGGGATATCATCTCAGCAATAACTTTTGACTTGGAAGATAAAATCAGGCTGGCGGAAAATAGCGGTGTTAAGCCGGAAAATATTATAATAGACCCGGGTATCGGTTTCGGTAAAACAGCGGAGCAGAATCTGGAAATCATCGGCAGACTATCCGAGCTCAAATGTTTAAAAAAGCCGCTTTTACTGGGCACTTCACGCAAGTCTTTTATCGGAAAAGTGCTGGATTTACCGGAGAATCAAAGATTTGAAGGAACGGCGGCGACGGTAGCCATCGGTATTGCCAACGGAGCCGATATAGTAAGGGTACACGATGTCCAACAGATAGTGCGGGTTTGCCGCATGAGTGATGCTATAATAAGGAGAAAGGAATAATACAATAAATGGCAGGGATGGAATATACAACGGTATATTTAGGGCTGGGTTCCAATTTGGGTGACCGCAAGGATAATCTGGAAAAGGCATTAGATTATCTATCCCAAAGGTTGCGTATAACGGCAAAATCATCGATATACGATACCGAGGCGATGGAGAATCGTGAACAGCCGCGCTTTTTAAATATGGTTTGCCAGGTGAAAACAATCTTTAAACCGCAGGATATTTTAATGCTGGCAAAATCTATCGAACGGAAAATGGGCCGCCAGCCGAACTCTCACAATGACCCCCGCCCGATTGATATCGATATACTGTTTTACGGAGATGAAATAATCGATACACCCGAACTAATAATCCCCCACGCATCTTTGCCCAACCGGGCATTTGCGCTGGTTCCGATGGCGGAAATTGCTCCCAATGTGGTGCATCCGGTAACAAAAAAAACGATTAGCACTATGCTTGCTGAGCTGGAAAACGGTATTCAGGGGGTTATGAAAGTAACCTGCACTTAATAGGAATTGATTCTTATTGTCATTCGGGAGTCCCGATTTATCGGGGCTTCAATCGTCCCTTACGAATTCAGCATGACATTTAGAGTTTTACCTGTCCCAGGTCATTGTATATAGTTTAAGCGGATAAGACAGAAAGTAAATAAGGTTAATTAAAATAAAGGACCAGAAAATGTATAAACTGTCAGTAGAAGAACACTTCGATGCCGCCCACGCCTTAAGAGGGTATAAGGGTAAATGCGAGAACCTGCACGGACATCGTTTTGTCGTGAAAGTTAAAGTAACCTCGTCGCAGCTGGACGATATCGGGCTGGCTTTCGACTTTACCGAATTGAAGAGGATTTTGAAAGAAGTGCTTTCCCGCTTCGACCATACCAATCTGGACGAAACACCGCCCTTCGACAAAATCAATCCCTCTTCGGAAAACATCGCCCGCACTGTCTATGAAGCGATGAAAATCGAGTTGAAGGATGCCCCCGTAAAATTGTCCGGCGTCAAGGTGTGGGAATCGCCCGAGAGCGCCGTGGAATATAGGGAAGACTAAGCCTCTAGCAGGTGGCTGATAAGTATCCTCAGTCCGATGGCAATCAGAATAAGCCCACCGATAAGTTCCGCACGCTTGCCGAGCACTTTTCCGGCTTTTTTGCCCAGCAGAAATCCGAGTATCGTAATCAGAAACGCTGTTATACCGATAACTCCGGCGGCTAGGGCAATGTTTACTTTTAGGAAAGCAAAGGTCAGTCCAACCGCCAGTGCATCTATGCTGGTGGCAATCGACAGTGTTAAAAGTGAGCCCGGTTTTGTAATATCGGTTTTGCAGTTTTCATCTTGCTTGCGGAAGGATTCCCAAACCATCTTGCCGCCTATAAAAGCCAAAAGTGGGAAAGCAACCCAGTGGTCGTAATCGGCAATCGAGTCAACGATGGTTTGTCCTGCCAGCCATCCCAGAACGGGCATCAGGGCCTGGAAGATACCGAATGATAAAGAGGCGACGATAATTTGTTTTCTGGAAACAGATTTCATAGCGATGCATCCGCTGAAAGCAACAGCAAAGCAATCAGCGGAAAGGCCGAGGGCGATTATAAATACGGAGATTAAATCGAGGCTATTCATTAAGTCAATTCCGTCCAAGATTCTATTAACTTGCAAAAAGCAGACTGATTAAATCATAATATC
This sequence comes from Dehalococcoidales bacterium, assembly GCA_012719115.1. Lineage (GTDB taxonomy): Bacteria > Chloroflexota > Dehalococcoidia > Dehalococcoidales > UBA5627 > UBA5627. Next base: position 78 of record JAAYAZ010000017.1, on the reverse strand, counting down.
TAAAATTTTTCAAAATAAATTACTTATAATTACTTGTTAAACAGTACTATTATTGTTAGACTTCGATTTGTGATACTT
>JAAYAZ010000016.1 GCA_012719115.1 Dehalococcoidales bacterium | reverse complement strand
TTTAGGGTTGTAATGCGCCTCGATAACAAGGCCGTGTGCACCGGCGGCAATAGCGGCGCAGCTCAAATCGAATATCAGGTCGCGGCGGCCGGCTGCATGGCTGGGGTCGACAATAATGGGAAGATATGTTTCCCTTCTGATTACCGGTACCGCGCCGAGGTCCAAAGTATATCTGGTGTAGCTGTTACCCTTACCGACAGGAACGATACCTCGTTCACAGAGGATTACATTTTTGTTTCCTTCGGCAACTATATACTCGGAAAAAGAAAGAAACTCTTCAACGCTGGCACCAAAATGTCTTTTAAGAAGAACCGGTTTACCGGTTCTGCCAACTCTGCCCAACAGGTCCTGGTCGTACATGTTCCGGGAACCGATTTGTAATATATCTACATATTCCGCTATAAGCTCTGTTTGATACTCCCCTCTGACCTCGGTCATAACCGGCATTCCGTATTCGTGACCGGCATCGCGCAGCCATTCCAGCGCCTCCCTGGCTTCAGCTTCACCGCTCGAGCCGAGCCCCTGAAAAGAATGCACCGAACTCCTCGGTTTATATATTCCTCCCCTCAGTATGCGGGCTCCGGCTGCTTTTACCTCTTTTGCAATACGGAAAACCTGTTCCTTGCTCTCGACGGCGCAGGGTCCTGCCATAATAACCGGCTCGTCACCGCCGATATGGACGTCGCCAACTTTAACGATGCGGCTTTGCTCTTTGCCGATGAACGGATCGCTGTAATCACGGCTGATGAGTTTATATGGTGTCTCTACCATTCGGGCATCTTTTACCCCGGGCATCAACGCCAGATTGGCAAAAGATATCTTGCTTTCATCTCCGATAAGCCCGATAATAGTTAAAAATTCACCCTGAGAAACATCAACTCTTAACCCGTGTTTTTTTACTACATCGATTACATCCGCTATTTGTTCTTTGGTGGCTCCTTTTTCCATTATAATCATATCTGTTATTCCTCCGCCTTCTATCTATTCTATATCCTACAGACCTTAAAAATCCATAGCACAAATAAAAAATCCTCCACCGGGAGGATTTAAAAAGATTAACTTACTTATTAGCGCTTTAGCAGATCAATCAAATACCCCCCGGGCGCCGCTCGTGCGCCAGGTAAACATATAATAATATGTATAATAGGCTGAGGTATTTTTATATAACATAATTTCTGGCCGTTTCTCTTTTACCTTTGTACGTGGAATATATCACCGTAAAAAACATTTGTCAAGAAGGGGTGTTTTCTGTTATTATATGTCTTGATTATTTAAATATTTACGAGCTTAGGGTTATTGACACAGTGTTAATCGCTGTGTTAGACTAGGATGCTGTTGCTAGCCACCTCAGCATTTGTAATTGGCTGGATATGTTTCTGGCCGATTCGATTGGCGAGTAAGGGATGAGCCAAAAGCTCATCCTTTGAAATTGTTTGGCTAAGGGGGATAAGTTGCCCACAGTAAATCAATTAGTAAGAAAAGGACGCGTAAAGGGTATATCTAAGACCAGGACACCTGCTCTTAGATATACCTATAATTCATTAAAAAACAGAATGGTTAAAGGGGACGGGTCTCCTCAGAAACGCGGTGTTTGCGTGCAGGTAAAAACCACTACCCCCAAGAAACCTAATTCTGCTTTACGCAAAATTGCCAGAGTAAGGCTTTCCAATCATATGGAAGTCACAGCGTATATTCCCGGCGAAGGCCATGAGCTGCAGGAGCATTCTGTTGTGCTTATACGTGGCGGACGTGTTCCGGATTTACCCGGTGTCCGCTATCATATTGTAAGGGGCACGCTGGATACCAGTGGCGTATCCAATCGCAAGCAGGGTCGCAGCAAATACGGAAGTAAACGGGATAAGAAAGCTAAGGGAGCCTAGTTAGGAGGAAGCATGCCAAGGCGGGCAGTTGTTAAAAGAAATGAAGTTCAGCCTGATTCCAAGTTCAATAACTTGATGATCAGCAGGTTGGTAAATAAAGTGATGATAGGTGGCAAAAAGACCACCGCTCAGCGTGTTGTTTATGATGCGCTGGATATTATCGGTGAAAGAGAAGGCAAGGAACCGGTAGCGGTAATGGAGTTGGCTTTACGTAATACCACTCCGTTACTGGAGGTAAAAGCCCGCCGCGTGGGTGGTGCTACTTACCAGGTGCCGGTAGAAGTCAGGCCGGGCCGTAATACGGCGCTTGCTATCAGGTGGATATTAAAAGCAGCTAAGGCAAGGTCCGGTAAATCGATGGCAGAAAAACTGGCAGCCGAGCTTATCGATGCTTCGAAGGGGCAGGGAGCTGCCGTTAAGAAAAGAGAAGATACTCATAAGATGGCGGAGGCCAATAGGGCTTTTGCTCACTATAGATGGTGATAAATTGGGGATTACAACCATAGAAGGTAATGAAATAGTAAATCAAAAAACAGCGCAATCAGAAAAAGGAACCGTGAAAATGTCTTCCAGAACTTTCCCTTTAGAGAAAATACGTAATATAGGAATTATAGCCCATATCGATGCCGGCAAGACCACGGTTACCGAGCGTATACTGTTTTTCACAGGCAGAACCTATAAAATAGGCGAAACCCATGAAGGTACTGCCGTGATGGATTGGATGGAGCAGGAGCGTGCCAGGGGTATAACTATTACTTCGGCTGCAACGACCTGCCACTGGAAGGATATCCGTATCAACATTATCGATACTCCCGGCCATGTGGATTTTACCGCCGAAGTAGAGCGGAGCCTCCGGGTGCTTGATGGCGGTGTTGTGGTTTTTGACGGCGTTGCCGGTGTTGAAGCCCAATCCGAAACGGTTTGGAGGCAGGCAGACAGATATCAGGTCCCCAGAATCTGCTTTGTTAATAAGATGGATAGAGTCGGGGCTAACTTTGATCGATGTGTTTCAATGATAAAAGAACGTCTCAAGGCAAAGCCTCTTGTAATACAAATGCCGATGGGCAAGGAAGAGAACTTCAAGGGTATCATCGATGTCATTGAGATGAAAGCCTGGTTTATGAGCGGCAAAGCCGATGATAAACCCCAAGAGGTTGATATTCCGGAAAATGAGAAAGAACAGCTCGAAAAATACAGGCACGAGCTTATTGAGAATCTGTCAGAATTTGATGATGAGATAATGAATTTATACTTGGAAGGGGCTGAAATCTCTACAAATGATATCTGTTCAGCTATCAGGAGAGTAACGCTTGCAAATAAGGCTATTCCTGTAATGTGCGGCAGCGCTCTTAAAAATAAAGGGGTTCATGCGCTGTTGGATGCAGTGATGAATTATCTGCCTTCACCTATGGATATGCCTCCGGTAGTGGGGAAGAAACCTTCGAGCGGAGAAGAGATTATTCGTCCGGTTGAAGATGAAGCTCCCTTTTCCGCGCTGGCTTTTAAGGTTGTAGCCGATCCGTTCATCGGGCGGCTGGTATACTTAAGAGTTTATTCCGGCAAGGTGAAAGCGGGAGCCCAGATTTATAATTCTACGCGCGGCAAGAAGGAGCGAATAGGCCGCTTGCTTATAATGCATGCCAATCGCCATGAGGAAATAGAAGAAACCGATGCCGGTTCGATTGTAGCAGCGATGGGGCTCAAGGATACTTTTACCGGTGATACATTATGTGATATGACGAATCAGGTGTTGTTGGAAACCATCAAGTTCCCGATACCGGTAATCTCGATAGCCATCGAGCCGAAAACCAGGGCTGACAGAGATAAATTGGGTGAAGCCCTGCAAAAGATGACAGAAGAAGATCCTACCTTTAAGGTTAATTTTAACGAAGAAACCGGGCAGACGGTAATTTCGGGTATGGGAGAGCTTCATCTCGAAGTTATTGTAAGCCGGTTACTGAGCGAATATAAGGTTGAAGCTCAGGTCGGACAGCCGAGAGTATCCTATAAGGAAACTATTACCTGTCCGGTAAAAGCCGAAGGTAAATTTATCAGGCAGTCCGGCGGACACGGACAATACGGACATGTTCGTATTGAGATGGAGCCTCTTGAACGTGGCGGAGGTTTCCAGTTTGCGGATACCATTAAAGGTGGTGTATTATCGAAGTCCTATATCACGGCTGCCGAACAGGGTATCAGAGAAGCAATCGAAACAGGCGGCGTAGCCGGTTATCCGGTTATCGATATTAAAGTGAACCTGTACGACGGAAGTTACCACGAGGTGGATTCCTCTGAAATGGCTTTCAAAATGGCCGGTTCGATGGCTTTTAAAGACGGTGTTAAGAAGGGCAAACCGGTTATTCTGGAGCCTGTAATGAAATTGGAAGTAGTTACTCCGGGGCAATTCCTCGGTGATATAATCGGGGATGTCAGTTCCCGCAGGGGTAACGTAGAGAATATAGAAACTTTTGGTGACACTATGACTGTTCGCTGTCATGTTCCTCTGGCGGAGGTGTTTGGTTATACCACCAGCCTCAGGTCAATGACACAGGGCAGGGCGACTCATTCTATGGAATTCTACCGGTATGAAGAGATGCCGGCTCAATTGGCCAGCGAGTTAAAATCTAAACTCGCCGGGGAAAGTTAGCTAGATCTGGAGCAAGTATAAATGGCAAAACAGAAAATAAGAATAAAGCTTAAAGGTTTCGATCATAAAATTCTGGACCAGGCTGCGCAGCAAATAGTGGGCGCATTGGAAAGAACCGGGGCGGTTACGGTTGGTCCGGTTCCGCTGCCGACAAGAATCAGAAGGTTCTCTGTTATCCGGTCTTCTTTTATCGACAAGGATTCGCAGGAAGCTTTCGAGATGAGGACACACAAAAGACTGATCGATATAGTCGAGACCACTTCAAAAACGATAGATGCTCTGACAAATTTAAATTTACCGTCAGGCGTTTCTATAGATATTAAGTTATAAAGAGTAATAATTATGATAGATGGAATTATCGGACGTAAATTGGGGATGACCCAACTATTCAGGGAAGATGGAGTAGCTGAGGCGGTTACTGTAATCGATGCCAGCCCTTGTGCGGTCGTACAGGTAAAGACTGTCGAGAAGGAAGGCTATAATGCCGTTCAACTCGGTTACGGAAAGGCTAAAAAACTGACATCTCCCGAAAAAGGACATCTTAAAGGAATAGGTGAGTTTGGCTGCCTTCGTGAGTTCAGAATGGATGAAATCGAAGGTATCAATGTCGGCGATAAGGTCGATGTGGGCATGTTCCAGCCGGGAGATACAGTAGATGTGATCGGGATATCCAAAGGCAAGGGTTTTGCCGGAGTGGTAAAAAGACACGGTTTCGGCGGCGGCCCAAAAACTCATGGTCAATCAGACAGATGGAGAGCGCCCGGCTCAATCGGTTCGGGTACTACTCCGGGAAGAGTAAAAAAGGGTATGAAAATGGCAGGGCGCATGGGCAACGACAGGGTTACCGCTCGTAACCTGGTAGTTGTTAAAGCTGATACCGAACGCAATATCCTTGTGGTAAAAGGTGCTGTTCCCGGTGCGAATAACGGAATAATACTTATAGGGAAATCAGGTAAATAAGATATGCAGATTCCAGTTTACAATATGTCAGGTGAAGTAGTTAAACAAATCGATGTCAGCGATGATGTCTTTACCGTCCCCTTTAACGGAGCGGTAGTGCATCAGGCTGTTATCAGGCAGCTGGCGAATGCCAGACAGGGAACGGCATGTACCAAAACGCGTGGAGAAGTAACCGGAAGCAATCGCAAACTTTATCAACAGAAACATACCGGTAATGCCCGTGCCGGAACTGCCAAATCCCCCTTACGCCGCGGTGGAGGCACCATCTTTGGTCCGAAACCGAGGAGTTATCATCAGGCAATGCCCAAGAAGATGCGCCGCCTGGCTATCAGGAGCGTGCTCTCGGCAAAACTGAAAGATAATGAGCTTATTGTTTTGGAGGAACTCGATTTTTCAGAGCCCAAAACAAAAGAAATGGCTAACGTGTTGGCTGCTTTGAACATTAACAAATCAGCGCTTGTTGCGACAGGCGAAATGAAAATAAATGCGGTAAAATCGGCGCGTAATATTCCCGATGTCAAAATGGTACCGGCTAATCTTTTGAACGTAGTCGATATGACTTCCCATAAAGTACTGTTGCTTACCGAAGCGGCGGTTCGCCAGGTAGAGCAGTTATGGGGCAAGGAGGGCGACTAGATATGCATTTATACGAAGTATTACGTGAGCCGGCTATAACAGAAAAAGGCACCATATTACAGGCAGAAGGAAAGTATGTTTTTAAAGTTGCCGATAAAGCAACGAAACCGCAGATTAAGCAGGCTGTTGAGGCGGCTTTCAAGGTTAAGGTGCTATCGGTAAATATTATAAGAATATCCGGAACGAAGAAAAGAATGGGCAACCGTATGGTATCAGTGCCGGGATGGAAAAAGGCCATTGTTACTCTTCAACCCGGTGACAAGATAGAATTATTCGAAGGTGTTTAAGGAGATTATATAAAAGTGGCACTTAAATCATATAATCCGACTTCCCCGGGCAGACGCAATATGACCGGAGCTAGCTTTGAAGAAATAACCAAGAGCAAGCCCGAGAAATCGTTATTGATGCCCGTAAAGAAGAGCGGAGGCAGAAATAACCAGGGAAAGTTAACCGTCAGACATCGCGGCGGCGGTGCTAAGCGTCGCATCCGAATCGTCGATTTCAAGCGTAATAAAATCGGAGTTCCGGGCAGGGTCGCAGCTATCGAATATGACCCGGGTCGCTCCGCTTATCTGGCGCTTATATTCTATGCAGATGGTGAGAAACGTTATATTTTATCTCCGGTAGGCCTGGGGGTTAACGATGTTATTAATACCGGTGAAGGGGCTGAATTCAAACCGGGCAACGCTATGCCGCTCAGGCTGATGCCGGGCGGTACTATGATTCACAATATCGAAATGGTTGCCGGTGGCGGTGCGAAAATGGTTCGCAGCGCCGGAGCAGCCGCGCAGCTTATGGCAAAAGAAGGCGATTATACTTTATTACGTTTGCCTTCCGGTGAAATGCGCCGCGTGAGCAGTGATTGTATGGCAACTATCGGTCAGGTGGGGAACATCGACCATCAGAATATCAAGCTGGGTAAGGCCGGCAGAAAACGTCTTATGGGCTGGCGCCCGACCGTAAGGGGGTCTGCAATGACTCCGCGCGACCATCCGCATGGTGGTGGTGAAGGTCGCTCGCCGATCGGTATGCCCGGTCCCAAGACACCATGGGGCAAGCCGGCTCTGGGTTACAAAACCAGGAAAGCAAAATCTTCTGATAAGATGATTGTTAAACGTCGAGGTAAATAAGTAATATGTCTAGATCAATAAAAAAGGGGCCTGCAGTTAATGCCAAGCTGATGAAGAAGGTTGAAGCGGCAAATGCCTCGAAACAAAAAGTACTGATAAAAACATGGGCTCGGGAGTCCACTATACTACCGGAGATGGTAGGATTGAACATAGGGGTGCATGACGGAAGAAGACACGTGCCTATCTTTGTTACAGAAAACATGGTCGGGCATAAACTGGGAGAATTTGCTCCTACACGAACATTCAGGGGTCATGTGTCAAAAGCGGGCAAAGCCGGGGAAAAATAAAATATTTAAGGTTATAGACAGGGTTTTAATATGAGAATTAAAGCAGTATCCAGAAATACAGGATTGTCGCCTCGAAAAGTGAGGCTGCTTATTGATATGGTGCGCGGGAAGAAAGTTGAGGATGCCCTTAACGTACTGAGGTTTGCACCCACGCCGCAGGCAAAGGTAGTGGCTAAGGTTGTGAAATCAGCAGCCGCCAATGCCGAGAATAATTATCACCTGGACCCTGCGGAATTAAAGGTCGTAAGTATCTATGCGGACGAAGCGCAGAGTATGCGAAGGTTTCGTCCGTCGGCTAGAGGAAGAGCAGCTCGTTATAAGAGAAGGTCTAGCCATATTACCGTTATTGTTGCGGAGCAGGAGGCTTAATGGGACGTAAGGTTCATCCATACGGGTTTAGAATTGGTACCACTCGTGATTGGCAGGCAAAATGGTATGCCGATAAACACTATGCGGATTTCTTACAGGAAGATGTTAAAATTCGTCAGGCTGTTCGGGAAAAGTATGCCGAAGCCGGCGTTTCGTTGGTGGAGATAGAGCGCCAGGCAAGCAAAGTATCGGTAACTATATATACGGCACGTCCGGGTATTGTTATCGGCCGTGGCGGACAGAGAGTAGATGAAGTCAGGCGGTTCCTTGAAGCGCTTATTGACAAGAAAATACAACTTAATATACAGGAAATAAGACAGCCCGAACTGGATGCTTATTTAGTAGCCCGTTCTATTGCGGAACAAATCGAGCGCCGTATTGCATATCGCAGGGCTATGAAACAGGCTATCTTCCGCACCCTGCAGGCCGGTGCTCTCGGAATTAAAATCAAATGCTCCGGCAGGTTGGCGGGGGCCGAAATTGCCCGCAGTCAGATGATGCATCAGGGCAGGGTTCCTCTGCATACCTTAAGGGCAGATGTTGATTACGGTGTTACCGAAGCGCATACTACCATGGGGCGTATAGGCATTAAAGTGTGGATATACAGAGGCGATATTCTTCCCGAAATTAAGAGTAATATAATGGATGAGTCGTCTTTTAATATAAATGATGAAACTGAAATAGTAGAAAAGAGCGAAGCTCCCGAGGTGGTTGAGAAAGAAGAAATCGCTAAAAAGCCAAAGGCAAAAAGAGCGGAAAAAGCGAAAGCTGTTGAAGAAGTAGAAGAAGCAGAAGAAAAAGAGACTGAAGAAAAGACAGTTGAGGATAGCGAAAAAGTAGAAAAACCTAAGAAGAAGAAAGAAAGTAAAACCACAGAAGAGGCATCCGAAGAAAAAACGGAAAAACCGGTAAAGAAAGAAGCTGTGGCTAAAGATATTGCCGAGAAACCTGCCAAGAAGCAGAAAGAGGCTGAAGTAGCTGAAGAGGCTACCAAGAAACCGGTAAAGAAAGAAGCTGTGGCTAAAGATA
>JAAYAZ010000171.1 GCA_012719115.1 Dehalococcoidales bacterium | reverse complement strand
GTAGTAACCGGACCCTTAATGGCGATTTTATTTTTGCGTATCGATTCCAGCACATGCTCGGGGAGGGGGGTTCCGTATTCCTCCATAACCTCGATACCGGCATGCATAATATCCCAGTTGAATCTGACACCGGTAGCTTCCAGCACCCTCTTGGTGGCATTGCTGACTTCGGGTCCGATACCGTCACCGGGAATAAGTGTAATGTTATAAGCGCTAGTCATTAAAAAACCTCCTGGGTTTACATCTTAAAATCGCCGTTTTTCTTAATATACGGCATCAGTCCGCCTTCATCTAATATACTTAACATAGCAGCCGGTATTTTATTGAAGGTAAGCCGGTTGCCGTTGGTTATATCTATAATGGTGCCCTCTTTCAAATCCACTTCCAGTTCATCACCATCATTTATCTTATCGGTATCGCAAATCAGAACCGGCAGTCCGCGGTTAATGGCATTTCTGAAAAAGATGCGTGCCACCGACTTGGCAAGCACCGCGCTGACGCCTGCCATCTTGATCACCAGCGGGGCGTGCTCGCGGCTGGAACCGAGCCCGAAGTTGTTGCCCCCCACCACGAAATCGCCCTCTTTTACACGGGCGGCAAAGGTGGGGTCGGCATCCTCCAAGACATGCTTCGCCAGTTCGGGAAGGTTGCTTCTTAAGTGTGCCAGCCTGCCGGGAACGATATGGTCTGTCGAAATGTTATCTCCGAACTTAAAGGCTTTTCCTTTCATTAAAGCACCTCCCTGGGGTCGGTAATCTGACCGGTTATGGCAGTGGCTGCTGCTGTTGCCGGGCTGGCAAGATAGATAAAGGAATTGGGGTTGCCCATTCTTCCCTTAAAGTTGCGGTTAGCGGTCGACAGGCAGGCTTCGTTATCCCCCAAAACCCCCTGGTGCAAACCGAGGCAGGAGCCGCAACCCGGCGGCAGAATCATAGCGCCGGCGTCCAGTAAAGTCTCGGCATATCCCTTTTTTATCATCTGCTTCAGAATTGTCCTCGATGCAGGTGTTATCAATAGCCTTGTGGCAGGATGCCTCTTCTTTCCCTTTAATATAGAAGCGGCAATCTCGAAATCTTCGATTCTGCCGTTGGTGCAGGTGCCGATGGCGACCTGTTGTATTTTAGTGCCTTTCAAATCCTTTGCCAGCGCTGTATTATCCACCGTGTGTGGTTTGGATACAGTCGGCTCCAGTTCTGATACATCGATATTTACAGTTCTTTCGTAATCCGCATCTGAATCCGCAGTCAGTGGTTGATATTTATCTTCGCGTCCTTGTGCTTTAAGGTAATTTCTGGTTGTCTCATCGGAAGGGAACAGTCCGACCTTGGCGCCGGCTTCCACTGCCATGTTGGCAATTGTCAAACGGTCTGCGATGGGCATATTGTCCACTGTTTCGCCGGCAAACTCGAGAGCTTTATAGGTTGCTCCGTCCGCTCCGATAAGCCCGATTAAATGCAGTATCAAATCCTTGGCATAAACATGTTTTTGGAACTTGCCGCTGCACACCACTCTGATGGTCTCCGGCACCCTGAACCAGGTTTTTCCCAGTGCCATGGCAACAGCCACATCGGATGAGCCCATCCCTGTGGCAAAGGCGCCGGTACCGCCGGCGGTAACTGTATGGGAGTCCGCTCCCACGATTACATCTCCCGGTGCTGCTATATTTTCGGCAACCAGCTGGTGGCAAACACCGTCTCCGGCGTCCGATAATACACAGCCGGTCTTTTCGGCAAAGTCTCTTAAAGTGATATGGTCTGTGGATAACTGGTTGTTAGGGCTGGGGGCGGCATGGTCTATAAATAAAACTGTTTTTGCCGGATTAGCCGGTTTTTCAAAGCCGTTATTTAAAAATTCCCTTACCGTTAAAGGGCCGGTGGTATCCTGTACGAAAGCCAGGTCCACCGGACTGATTACGATATCACCTGCTCTTACATCGGTATTGGATTTCAAACTTAGAATCTTTTCAGCCAGTGTTTTTCCCATAGTTAATTACCTTTCAAGTAAGGAATATTTATGCACAATAGTATACCCCTTTTTATTATCAAAAGTAACAATCATGATAAAAAGGAGGTATTAATCGATTATAGCAAGGACGTCGTCGCGTTCGACATGGTCTCCTGCTTTGAATTTGATTTCCTTTACCTTTCCCTTGCTGGTTGCCGGCAGGTCGATTGCCATCTTCATAGCTTCGATTACAGCGACTATATCGCCTTCTTTAACCTCATCACCGACCTTTACGGAATAGCTGATGACCAGTCCCGGCATCGGCGCCACAATGGCTGTTCCGTTGACGGACGTATCCGCTGCCGGAGCAGTAGCCGGGGTGGGAGCAGGAGTTGACGCAGGTTGAGCCGGCGCTGCAGGCTGTGCCGCTTGAGCCGGTGCCGCAGCGGGAGCCGGGGGTGGTGCGGGTGCAGCCGGCGGGGCAACAATGGTTGCCGGGTCCACGAGCTTGCCGGCTTTGGCTTTGGCAATTAATTCGTCTTCTTTCTTGATATCCTCCATCTTTTTACCCTTGGTTTCGGGAGGAGGAGTTTCAAGCCCGTATTTCCATTTAAGGAAGCGCATACCGGTAGTCGGATAAAGCGCATAGGTCAGTACATCGCCTAAATTGCGCGCAATGTGTGCGGTATCTTCATAGGCTTTTTCCATCTCGGGTTCCAGGATATCACCCGGTCTCTCGGTAATCGGTGTTTCGCCCCGTTCATAACCTTTTAGAACAGTTTTCTGGATATCGGGAGCAATAGGCACCGGGGTTCTTCCATAAAGGCCGTAAACAAGGTCTTTTACCTGGGCGGAAATAACTTTATATCTGCCGAAGAGGACATTCTGAACTGCCTGAATACCTACTATCTGGCTGGTAGGAGTTACCAGCGGAGGATAGCCGAGTTCTTTTCTGACCTTGGGTATTTCGGCATAGACCTCGCCGATTCGGTCGAGTGCTTTAGCCTCTTTAAGCTGTGAAACAAGATTGGATATCATACCGCCGGGGACCTGGTGAACCAGTACCTCCGTATCGATGACTGCCATCTTGTTTGTTGCCATAAAATCACGGTACTTGGGAGCAATCGATTCGAAATATTCTCCGAGTTTTACCAGATGCGACATATCGAGCCCGCTGTCCCTGTCGGTGTCCTGAAGAGCCGCTACGAAAGGCTCGACTGCCGGGTGCGAAGTGCGCAGGGCGAACGGAGCCAGCGTGGTATCGATGATATCTACTCCGGCTTCAATGGCTTTCAGCATGCTCATCGAAGCCATACCGCTGGTGTAATGGGTATGCAGATGTACCGGTATCTTAATCTCTTTTTTAAGCGCCGATATCAGGGTATAAGCGTCGTCAGGACGGATTAAGCCCGCCATATCTTTGATACAGAGCGTATCGGCTCCCATCTCCTCCAGTTTAATAGCTTTGTTGATATAGTAATCAAGATTATAAACCGGGCCGCCCATTTTGGGTTCGGTTAACGAATAGCAGAGCGATAACTGTGCATGCTTTCCGCTTTCTTTAATGGCATCCAGTGCCACTTCGAAATTGCGCTCGTCGTTTAAGGCATCGAAAACCCTGAAGATATCGATGCCTGTTTTGGCGGCATGCTTTACGAAAGCAGTCACAACATCGTCGGCATAGTTGCGGTAACCGACCAGATTTTGTCCTCTCAGAAGCATCTGCAGAGGTGTTTTTGGAGCCAGCCATTTGATGGCTGCCAGCCTTTCCCACGGGTCCTCATTCAAATACCTGGTGGGAACGTCGAATGTAGCTCCTCCCCAAACTTCCAGCGAATAAAAGCCGGCTTTATCCATCTCGGCTGCAATAGGTAACATATCTTCTGTTCGCATACGGGTAGCCAGCAGTGATTGGTGCCCGTCGCGCAGCGTAAGATCTGTAAATTTTAACGGATTCTTATTCATAGTTGTCCTTTCTTTTTATGACTGAATACCTGTTTATTCATACATAAAAAACTATCTGCATTAAAAATACGAATAGTTATGAATAATAATAACATACCGTCTTTTGGGGGGCAAACAAAACTTGTGTGCGGCAGGCTTATATAATATAATTTTAAGATAGAAATTATTATCAGGTCTTCTACTCAATACTGTCTGACAGCCGTTTATTCGGTTTGTTATCAAGGTCAAACCCGTATTTTAGCCGAAAATTTCAGTAAGGGCAGGTTTTAATAAAAAATGGATATCCTGTCGGCGTTTAGCAGGGACAAAAGCAACCTGGTTGCTATACTACAGCAGTTTCAGCACCAGCTCGGATATCTGCCCGAAGATATTATAGAAAAGGTGGCGGATTATTTAAGTATGTCTCCGGCAACGGTTTACAGCATAGCCACCTTTTATCCGCGTTTTAAATTCGTTCCCTCCGGTAAAAAGGTTATCTGTGCCTGTCGCGGGACGGCATGCCACGTTCGCGGTGGCGGGCGTGTACTGCGGGAAATAGAGAAAAAGCTGGGAATCAAAGCGGGTGAGACTACTCCGGATATGGAATACACTCTGGAAACGGTATCCTGTATGGGGGCCTGTGTTCTGGCTCCGGCGTTAATGATTGATGATGAAATTCACGGGCAGATGACTACTCAAAAAG
>JAAYAZ010000170.1 GCA_012719115.1 Dehalococcoidales bacterium | reverse complement strand
GAATCAGCTTCTCTTTATGTTCATAAACTCTTCGATAAAGATTATTGGTTACACCCGTATAGAGAGTGCGCTTGCCGTTGGTCATTATATAAACGTAGTACTCTGACATATTTTAAAACCATGTTTTCGATGCGTCCTGTCACCCTGTACGGAGTGAAGGGTATAAGACGATTCGATGAGCCTTAGATTCTTCGCCAAGGCTCAGAATGACTTTTATAGTATTGTCACCCTGAGCACAGCGAAGGGTCTAAAACCGTTCGACAACTCCTAGGTTCTTCGTAAAAACTCAGAATGACTTTTATAATATTGTCACCCTGAGCAAAGCGAAGGGTCTAAGACCGTTCGACAACTCCTAGATTCTTCGTTAAAACTCAGAATGACATTTTTTATTTCCCGTTCCCTTCAACTATCGCAATCTCTTCCGGTGTCAGGTCATATAGCTTATAGACAAGCTCGTCGATTTCCCTGTCGGTTTTTTCGATTTCCTTGACCAGTTCATCGTGTTCATTTGAATACGACCCTCGTATCGGTGCCAGCTTTTTATTTAATTCCAGCATCTTTTCGACCAGTCAAATCGGAAAAATAATATTCCTAAGGCATTATAGCACTAATATTATCGTTTATGACCAAAAGACAAGAATATTTTTCTCCCGTAGCAGTTGTCACAGCCTCAAGTTTGCTAAAACAGCATTGCCATAAGTATAATTATTGTATCAAAACAAATTCATTATAAGGACTAGAAGTGCAAATAAATGTTTCCCAGTTGCTTAAAGAACCGGTAGGTTCTTCACGCGAATATGAAATCGATAAAACGCTTGATGATGCTGAGGATAATTTAACCATTCCGGTTAAAGGCACTGTTAAATTAACCCGCACCAACCGCAGTGTACTGGTAAATGCTAAGTTCAGTGTATCTGTTAAAACGACCTGCGCCAGGTGTCTGGAAGATTTCAGTTGCCCGCTTGAGGTAACCATTGAAGAGGAATACTTCCCGCTTTTGGATATGGTAAGCAAATTTGAAGAGTCTTCCCCGGAAGAATTCGACAGATTTACTATCGATGAACACCAGATACTCGACCTTACCGAAGCTATCAGACAGTATAGCCTGCTTGCTATCCCCATGAAACCTCTTTGTTCCGATGATTGCCCCGGAGTCTGATTTTAAAAAATTATACCATTGTGGTAATATAGATAGTTACATTAAAGGAATAGAAACGGAGTAAAGTATGACACCATTACCTAAACGCAAAACTGCTAAAGCTAGACAGGGAGAAAGACGCAGCCATCTCGCTTTAACACCAAAAGCACTTATGAATTGCCCGCAGTGCGGCAGCCCTAAGCTCCAGCATCATGTTTGCACTGTGTGTGGAAACTATAACGGCAGAGAAGCAGTCGAAATGGAAAACTCTAAAAAGAAATCCAAGTAAACTGCTTTTTAAACAATTCAGCAGTGTTTTTTACCCAAATGTAAAATAAATTGATTTTAACCACCAAGGGTCGCTCGTATTCCATAACCGGCACACCGGCATCGGAATGTAAAGCGACCTTAATTATAGCTATTGATAGTTGTCTTCAGATTGTAAGCTAAAACCGATATATTTTAACGCTGCTTACAACAATATAATATTGATAATCCAAAGTTTATAACCGACGATAAGCATATTTTACAGTCTTTCTTGTTTTGAAAAGTATCTGTTTCGAAACACTAACATTGATTAATACAGCAGTGTTATAATATAATCCGATGATTTGGAAAAAGCGGAGTAGAAAATGAGCGGAACCAGAAGGAAATCAAGGGCGGTTGCACTTCAGGTACTATATGAAGTGGATTCGGTGGGACACAAACCTGAAGAAGTAATTCAACATGCGCTTTCAGAAGAAGTTTTGACCGGAGAAAATATAGATTTTGTTAAGGAAATGGTTTCCGGTGTGCTCGCAAATAAAAAGCAAATCGATGACAATATAAAAAACTTCGCCCCGTCGTGGCCTATTGCCCAAATCTCTGTAATCGACCGGAATATTCTGAGGCTTGCAATATTCGAACTACTATTTGATAATAAAACACCCATCAAAGTAGCTATAAATGAAGCCGTCGAGCTGGCTAAAAGTTTTGGCAGCGACAGCTCCCCGAGGTTTATTAACGGCGTATTAAGCTCCGTTAGCAACCTTGCAACCAGATAGTAAAATGGAGGTGAAAAATGGCAACAGTTTCCGAGAGAGTTAAGAAAATTATCGCCGCTCAACTTGGCGTAGCCGGAAGTGTAATAAAACCTGAATCCCGCTTCCTGGAAGATTTAAATGCCGATTCTCTTGACATGGTAGAGCTCACAATGGCAATGGAAGAAGAGTTCAGCACTCCGGAGCATCCGTTAAGCATACCCGATGCAGATGCCGACAGCATTAAGACAGTGCAGGACGCCATCGATTATATTAATTATGTGCTTTCCCCGGATACACAGGATAATCCATCCGGCAGAAAGTATAAGAATGCGGAAGGCAGCAATGCCAGTCCCGCTAAAAAACCTTCGTTTATCAATAGGTTATTCGGAAATAAAAAGCGTAAATAGCTGTCAATAACAAAGGGGGTTGTTGATAAGCCGCAAGGTTTGTCCTGTTAGCTTCATTATGTCAACTGTATAGTATCCAATACCTGTGCTAACACCTTAATCCAATCCTTTCCAAATTTCTTATACTCGATATTCAATTGTGTCCTTCCCATTGTAATTCCCGCTTTAGGCAACAGGGCTGTCTTTTGCTTTTCCAGCTGTAAACCGTCAACCAGCCGAACTACAATTCTTTCTTCTTCGCTGACTATCGACTTAACACCTGCCCTAGCAGCTTTAATCTTTATATTGACGCTTAAAAGCAAGTTATTAACCTCCGACGGTAAAGCGCCGAAACGGTCGCTAAACTCCTTTCTCAGGCTATCCAGTTCTTCTTCATCTTTTATATCCGCCAGCCTGTGATAGAGATTCAATCGAACCGCAACATCCGAAACATACCATTCCGGTATTAAGGCTTTAAGCGGTAAATCGACGGTCGTCTGCGGCACCCTTTTTACCGGCAGCGGCTTTTGGTTTTGATGTCTGTATCTGATATCAGCAACCGCCTCAGAAAGTAAACGGGTATATAAACTGAAGCCTACCGCATTGATATGCCCGCTTTGTTTCATTCCAAGCAGGTTACCCGCTCCTCTGATTTCAAGGTCCTTCATAGCAATGCTTGTACCGGCGCCCAGTTCCGTAGCTTCGTAGATGACATTCAGGCGCTGGCGGGCTTCTTC
>JAAYAZ010000169.1 GCA_012719115.1 Dehalococcoidales bacterium | reverse complement strand
TAAAGAAGCAGGAAAAGCCGGCAATGAACGACTCAACAAAATAATGGAGATATGCCATAATAACGGAATCCGTCTTATGGGGCCGAATTGCCTTGGTTCTATGCGCCCCTGTTCGGATTTCAGCGGTTCTTTTGCTCGTAAGATAACGAAATCCGGTAATATAGCATTCCTTTCCCAGAGCGGCGCGCTGGGTGCCGCTGTTCTGGACTGGGCAATCAGCAGAGAAATAGGCTTCAGCGCATTTGTTTCAGTTGGAAGTATGATGGATGTCGATTTCGGAGACCTGATTGACTATTTCGGGGATGACCCTGAAACAAAGAGTATCATCATTTATATGGAAACAATCGGTAATACTCTGGAAAGCGTAAAGAACTTTATGAGCGCTGCCCGTGGTTTTGCCCGCAGTAAACCGATTATTGTAATCAAGCCGGGTAAATTCCAGGAGAGTATTCAGGCAGCCAAGTCACACACCGGCGCACTTGTCGGTGATGACGCATATTACGATGCAGTCTTTAATCGAGCAGGCGTCGTTCGCGTTGATGAAGTATCCGACCTTTTCAGTTGTGCTGCAATCCTCGATTCCACCAAACTGCCCAAGGAACAAAATGTCGCCATAATTACCAATGCCGGCGGGCCTGCGGTTCTGGCAACGGATGCTCTGATTGCCAAAGAGGGAAAACTAAGTGTTATCTCTCCCGAAACTGAAAAGGCTTTGAATGAGGTACTTCCTACTTTCTGGAGCAAATCGAACCCGATAGATATACTGGGAGATGCCGATGCCGAGCGTTATACCAAAGCCATAGAAATCGCGCTTAAAGACCCCGGCATCAACGGTGTCGTAGTTATCTATACACCGCAAGGAGCTGCAAACGCCACAGACGTAGCAAAAGGCATTGTAAAAATCTCCAAGAAAAGCACCAAACCCATTTTAACAACTATGATGGGAAGTAAAGAGGTTGCAGGAGCAAGACAATTATTCTATGCCAACAAGGTTCCGACCTATGAATTCCCTGAAGAAGCTATGACCAGTTATCTTTATATGTACAAATATGCGAGAAATCTGGAAAGTCTTTATCAGGTTCCCGAGGATATTCCTTTTGACACCGGCATTGCTAAAAACCATTTGAAGACAATTATAAACAATGCCGTAAATAAAGGTGAGACTTTATTAAGCGAGGAAGACTCCAAAAAATTCCTCAACACCTATCGCATCGGTGTGAGTTTCCCCTTCTTTGCCAAAGATGTCGAACTGGCAGTAGCTACGGCAGATTCAGTAGGTTATCCGATAGTTATGAAAATACAATCACCCGATATCTCTCATAAATCCGATGTCGGGGGCGTAGCCTTAAACATTAAAACACCCCAGCAGCTTCAGCAAGCATATGCAAATATGATGGAAACCGTCAAACAGAACGCCCCTAAGGCAAAAATTGAAGGCGTTACTGTGCAGAAGATGGTCGGTAAATATGACTACGAACTTATTATCGGAAGTAAAAAAGACGTCACTCTGGGGCCTGTTATAATCTTCGGTCAGGGCGGCATTGAAGCGGAATATCACAAGGATATCGCAATCGGATTACCTCCTCTGAATCAGGTACTGGCAAGAAGACTGGTGGAGAGAACAAAATTATATTCAGCTTTATCCAAAGGTTTCAGAAGCAAGCCGCCGGTTGACCTGAAATTGATTGATGAGACCTTGATCAGAGTTTCCAATATGATAGTAGACTTCCCTGAAATAGCGGAGCTTGATATCAACCCGCTGGTTATAAGCGAGGATAAAGTTATTGCACTGGATGCTCGTATAGTTTTGGATGCAGAGGTTATAAAGAAAGGGATCCCTGAATCATCTCATCTTATTATTACACCCTATCCGACCCGCTATATACAAAGCTGGACCTGTCATGACGGAAAGCAGGTTTTACTGCGTCCGATTCGCCCGGAAGACGAGCCTCTGGAACATGCGCTGCTTAGCGGGCTATCTCCCCAATCTAAAAGTTTTAGATTTTTCCATCCTATCAATGAGTTTACCCATGATATGCTCAGTCGTTTCTGCAATATTGACTATGATAGAGAAATAGCAATGGTAGCTGAGTACAATGATTCCGGTAAAAAACGTCTGGTAGGAGTAAGCCGGTTAATAATTGAATCCGGGAAAGAACTTGGCGAATTTGCAACTGTTATAGCAGATGAATTTCAGGATATTTGGCTTGGGCATAAACTGACCGATATGTTAATCGGTATCGGGAGAGAAAAGAACCTTAAATCTATATACGGAATTATTCTTAAAGATAATATTAAGATGATCAACCTGGTGCGTAACCTTGGGTTCCGACTGAAAAATGTATCCGATAACGAATTAAAAGCTGTTATGGACCTATAAGATAACCAAATAATAGGATAGCAAAAAACACCCTCGCTTTTAGGCGAGGGTGTTTTTTTTTGATTAAATATCTATATTGTTAAGATGCCTGTCCCAGCTTAACCAGCTTTTCAAAGTTTTCCGGTTCGTTAACAGCCATATCAGCCAGCATCTTACGATTAATCTCTATTCCGGAAGTTTTTAATCCATTTATTAACTGGCTATAGGTTACACCATATGCTCTGCTTGCTGCATTGATACGCGTAATCCAGAGCTTTCTCATATCACCCTTACGGTCTTTGCGATGAATGTATGCATACCTTAATGAATGCATCATCGATTCATGCGCACGCTTGTAAAGAGAATGATAACTCGCCCTGTGGCCTTTGGTAAGCGCGAGTACCTTTTTATGTCTTTTATGTGCAGTTACACCTGTTTTTACTCTTTGCAAAGCATTACTCCTATCTAACTATACCCCGTAAGGGATAAGCCTTTTAATTCTTTTTTTATCACTTGGGTGCAGAGGAATAGTTTCATCGAACTGCATCTTGACTCTGCGAGATTTATTGCGGCGAAGATGGCTTTTCATGCCCTTGGTGCGCATAATCTTTCCACTACCCGTGATATGAAATCTGGTTTTTGCTCCCTTGTGTGTTTTAAGTTTTGGCATCTTCTTCCTGTTTTTCTTCTTCCTTTACTTTAGTTTTTACTGCCGATGGCTGCGGCACTAATATTAAATGTAATCTGGCCCCTTCTTTAATTGGCTGCCTCTCAATAGAGGCGATTTCTTTCAGGGAATCAGACATTTTTTCAAGCAACCGTAAACCCAATTCAGGATGAGCATTTTCACGTCCGCGAAACATTATGGTTAATTTAACCTTATCTCCACCCTCTAAAAGCCTTTTTGCTGCCCTGGCTTTCGCCTCGAAGTCATGTTCGCCGATTTTCGGGCGAAGCCTTACTTCTCTTAACAACGAAAGTTTTTGTGTCTTTTTGGTCTCTCTCTCTTTTCTGGTCTGTTGATACTTAAATTTACCATAATCCATCAGGCGGCAAACCGGCGGAACTGCCATCGGCGCTACTTCAACAAGGTCCAAACCCTGTTTTTTAGCAAACTCACGCGCCTGATATAAAGGCATTATTCCTAATTGTTCGCCCTTTTCGCCTACAAGACGGACTTCTTTACACTTAATCTTTTCGTTTACTCGTAACTCTTTAATTATGTCTTTATATCCCTCCTCAAGTAACAGATATACATAAGGACTATATCATAATAAAGCTATTTTTATCAAGTATTTTTTAATTCTCGGCTTTTTCTACGACTGCCTTTATAGCTATATTCAAAAAATCTTCAAATGGTATTCCGTTTTTTTGTTCCCCGTTTCTGAATCTCACCGAAACTGTACCATTATCGACTTCTTTATCACCTACAATCAACATATAAGGTATTTTTTGCGCTTGCGCCTGCCTGATTTTATTGTTAACAGTACCCTGCTGATAATCGGTTTCTACTCTCAGGTTCCTGCTCTTCAATTCGTTTTCCAGTTTTTTTGCGTAATCCTGATGTCGGTCGGCAATCGGTAGTATAGCTACCTGTACGGGAGAAAGCCAAACCGGGAACGCTCCGCCATAATGCTCGATGAGGCAAGCCATAAAGCGCTCCATACTGCCAAGTACAGTACGATGTACCATTGCAACCATATGCTCTTTGCCATCTTCACCGATATAGTTCACATCGAAGCGCTGCGGATTATTGAAATCGACTTGTATAGTCGGCCCCTGCCAGTCTCTTCCGACAGCATCTTCGAATTTTATATCTATTTTAGGTCCATAGAAAGCTCCCTCGCCCGGGTCAACTTTATAATCTATTTGACGTCTTTGGAGAGCCTTAGCCAGAATGCTTTCGGCTTCTTCCCAGATTTCAAGGCTTCCGGCATATTTCTCAGGCCTGGTCGAAAGTATTATCTTGTAATTGTCAAAACCAAATGAATCCATCATAAAGGATGCCAAATCAAGAACATCTACTACTTCATTTTCGAGCTGGTCAAAGCGGCAGAATATATGAGCATCATCCTGAGTAAAACCTCTTACTCGCGACAAGCCATGCAATACCCCAGAGCGCTCATAACGGTAAACCGTGCCAAGTTCCCCCCAACGAAGGGGTAACTCACGATAACTCCTTAATCGGCTCTTATAAATCAATATGTGATAAAGACAGTTCATAGGTTTAATTACATACTCTTCATCGTCTATTTCCATCGGGCTGAACATGTTTTCCCTATAGAACTCCCAGTGGCCGCTGGTTTTCCAGAGGTCTACTTTAGCAATGTGGGGCGTATATAAAATATCGTAACCACGTTTTATATGCTCGGCTTTCCAAAAGTCCTCTATAACACTACGTACCACAGAGCCCTTCGGATGCCAGCACACCAGACCGGGTCCGGATTCCTCATGCACGCTGAAAAGGTCCAGCTCCTTGCCAAGCTTCCTGTGGTCCCTTTTCGCCGCTTCTTCCATTTTTTTCAAATACTCGTCAAGTTCCGCATTTGAATTGAACGCTAATCCGTATATTCTCTGAAGCATTTGATTCTTTTCATCGCCGCGCCAATACGCACCTGCAATACTAGTTAATTTGAAGGCTTTAATTTTACCTGTAGAATCCACGTGAGGTCCCCGGCATAGATCTATAAAACCACCCTGCCGGTATATACTGACTTTTTCGTCTTCGATATCGTTAATCAACTCTAGTTTATATGGTTGAGATGAAAAAATATCGCGAGCCTCTTCCTTGGTTATTTCATCATGTAAAAAAGGTTGGTCTTTTGAAATTATGTTATTCATTTTATCGGTTATTACCGACAAATCGTCAGGAGTCAGAGGACGCGGCAATTCGAAATCGTAATAAAAACCGTTTTCAATAGCAGGCCCGATAGCAAATTTTGCAGCCGGAAATAGCGATAAAACGGCTTCCGCCATGATATGGGCTGCCGAATGGCGCACTTTTTCTATTTCATTATTCATTTCTTTTTCTTCTTTATCAATTTTATTGTTCATAATATATCAATCATACATCATTGAAATTTTTTATTAAATAAAAACCCCTCACTCAGATGAAGGAGTCGAGAGGTTTTTATCATTTCATGAACAATCATTATACCAGCCACCAGCTACAAAATCAATTATATTTACGTTTATCAACGACCGGCATAAATTGTTTTAATATTTATACTATACCTTTATAATCCGGCAGTTAATGCTACGGCAAGAAAAACAGAACCGAATACAATAGCCAAAATGATAACAATCATATATAACACAAACTCGGATTGCGTAAGTTTCTTGACTATCTTTTTTACCAGCGCTTCTTCTGCCTTTGCCATTGCTTCATCTGCTGCCCTTTGAGCAGCTAAGGCAATTTCTTCTGCTCGTGACACCGCTTCTCTGGCTGCTTTATCCGTTTCCTCCGCTTTTATCCTTGCTATATCCGCTGCTTTAGAACTGGCAGTTTGAGAAGCTCTCTGCGCCTCTTCTGCTTTGGCAAATGCCTGCGCTACAGCCGATGCGATTGCTGCAGCCAATGCTTTATCAGATTCAATGTCCGCTCTTTCTGCTTTTTGGGCAATATCCTCTGCTAATTTAGAAGCGGCATCAGCTGCTTCATTGGCATCTCTCCCCGCTTGAGCGGTGCTTTCAGCTGATTCACCCGAAACCTGTGTAGCAGCTTCCAACGCTTCTCTACCTGCTATCCCGGCGACTTCCCCTTTCCTGGCTACTTCCTGCGCCAAACGTGCCGCGGTCAAAGCAGCTTTTTTAGCCTCCCTGCCGGCTTCATCAGCTTTTCTGGCTGATTCTATAGTGCCTTTTTCCTCAGCTTCAGCAGCCGCCTTCTGTGCAAGTGCCAGTTTTTCATCGGCAATTATAGATGCCGCTTTGGCATCTTCAATAGAACTTAAAGCAGAATCTTTGGCTGCAATTGCCGCTTCCCTGGCTCTTGCAGCTGCCTGTTCGGCAAGAGCATTTAACGCAGCCGCTAAAGCCGCATCACCGGCTGAATCAGCATGTTCAGCCTTCTTATTAGTTTCGTCAACTGTTTTTAATGCCTTTGTGGCAGCATCTTTAGCATCTTTACCGGATTCATCGATTCTATCGGCTAAAACTCCGGATATTCTGGTAGCTGCAATGATAGCCGAATCTCCTGCAATATCCGCCAATTCACCCTTTCTGGCTGTCTCGTCTGCCAACCTGAATGCAGCAGCTGCAGCTTTCTTTGCTTCTCTTCCGGCATCATCCGCCTTCTTTGCCGATTCCGCATCCTTGTTATTATTCGCTTCCTCAGTGGCTTTTTCAGCCAGTTTAGCTGAACTTGAAGCCTGTTTTGCTGCTGCAAGCGATGCTTCAATCGAACGTTCAACCGCTTCTCTGGCAAGTATAGCCGCATCTTCTGCTCTAATAGCCGCTTCTTCAGCCGCTTTTAATGCCGATTGTGACACTTCCTCTGCAGCGCGTGCTACTTCATCGGATTTTGCGGTGGCCTCTTCGGCAGCATACTGCGCTGCACGAGCTATATCCTCTGCCTTCAGGGCAGCTTCTTCCGCCCTGGCGGCCGCCTCTTCTGCTGCCATGCTGGCAGCATCAGCTGCTTCCTTTGCCTTTTTCTCCGCATTTTCAGCTTCCGCAATGGCTGTATTAGCTATCTGTTCCGCTCTTGCCGCCGCCTCTCCGGCTGCAGTCGTTGCTTTCTGAGCCGCCGTTTCACCGGCTTTACGGGCTTCCTCAGCTCTTTTCTCCGCTTCTCCCGAAGCCTTCGTGGCTAATACAGCAGCATCATTTGCCTTTTTGGAAGCATCCTCCGCTCGTCTGGCAGCATCAATAGCGGCTTTAATATTGGCTTCCATTTCATCCAGAATAACCGGGAGTGGTTTAGTTAGAATTTTGGGGGGAGGGGGAAGTTCTTCAGTCT
Organism: Dehalococcoidales bacterium; assembly: GCA_012719115.1. Classification (GTDB taxonomy): domain Bacteria; phylum Chloroflexota; class Dehalococcoidia; order Dehalococcoidales; family UBA5627; genus UBA5627. Next base: position 712 of record JAAYAZ010000169.1, on the reverse strand, counting down.
GTACAGTTTTTTCTTTCAGTCCATCGCCGCGCATGCTTGCCTCCTTTGATTACTCCATATTAATTATATAAAACACTCCGCTAATAAGGGAGTTTAATAATTACAAAGGATGCAATATTTAGCTGGAGACTGAATATATTACAACAATGAGGTTACACCAATTAATAGGCTATGTCAATACTTTTTATATCTGAAATCTCTATTATTTACCGAAATGGGAGTAATGTTTCCCACCGAAGATGTATTTGGTGGGGAAGGGGGGATTTGAACCCCCACGCCTTGCGGCACAAGATCCTAAGTCTTGCTCGTCTGCCAATTCCGACACTTCCCCTTGAATAAGGTCATTATTGAGGTTTAAGCATTTTATCATTGTATAACCGATAGCTCAAGCAGAGGTTGTAGCTACCCTTTTAATAGATACCACAAAAACAGAGGAGATAATACCTATCTCCCCTGCTAATCTCTTATTTCCTACCGTATAAAAACTATAACATATGTTTTTGTCCACAATGCGGACACTGTATACTTTTATCGCTAAAATGCGGCGGAATCCTTAATTTAGTTCCGCAAGGGCACTCTATAGTCTTATAATCACTCAACTTCCACATTACGTCCGAAGTCTCACGTGTTCTCTCAAGCCTTCCCGGGTCATCCGCCGTGGAAGCTCTTGAAACCGTTTGCGAGGAATCCCCTGCCAAAGACATAGCAGATG
>JAAYAZ010000015.1 GCA_012719115.1 Dehalococcoidales bacterium | reverse complement strand
TACGGAATCGAGTCTGTTGCGGTCAATTATAAAAGCCTGGTCTTCCTTATGGTTTAAATTTAGCAGTTTTCCCGACGGAGAATAAACCTTTGCGCTTCTGCCTTGCTTTAAGATAAGGTCTTTATCCTTTAGATAAGTCTGATAACAGTTTTTACTGACTATCCCGGTACAGCAGATTTTTCCCCTGTTTTCGGAGCCTTTTTCAAGTACCCCTACCGAATGCCCCTTCGCAGCCAGACCTTTTGCAATATAACTGCCTATGGGACCACCGCCGATTATTAAAGCATCGTACAATTAACGTGTCCTCTCTAAATATTTACGTTTGCACATGCACCAAAATTATACCACAATTTGCTTTTTTGTGCTTATCCGGCTTTTTGCCGGTTAAAGAATTGAAGTACTATTATTATAATTTGGACTGTTAAGGCCTGTTTTAATACTCTCTTAAATTTTTTTTCTTATCTTTTACACATAGGAGTTGACAAATGGGTAAAGTTTGTTTTATAGTGATTTCTAACTTAATATGTAAAGGCTGTGAACAGGGATAGTAAGTTTTCCGGCGAGGCACAGAGAGTCGGGTAAGGTGTGAGCCGATGCCAACGCAGAAGCTGAATGGGCCTGGGAGCCGTAAACCGAAAGTTTAGTTACAAGTAGGTTCTACCGCAAAGGAAGCGTTATCGAATCCTAGGATATTATCAGGTATCCGAAAAGAGATGGTCTTCTTTCTTATTAGAGGACTAAGAAGGGTGGCACCGCATAGGTGAACCTTATGCCCCTTCAACCGTTTGAGGTTGAGGGGTTTTTTATTTTAAGGGTATTTTTAAAATTTAATAAATAAATTAAAAGGAAGGTAACAAAATGAAAAGAACAATGTTTTTTCTGGACCAGAAGGATATGCCTACCAAGTGGTACAATATCCTGCCCGACCTGCCCGTAGCGCTTCCTGAGGACCTCCATCCGGCTACAGGGAAACCGGTAACTCCCGATGATCTGGCTCCGCTTTTTCCGATGGAGCTGATTATGCAGGAGTTCAGCCCCGAGCGTTATATCGAAATACCGGAGGAAGTTCAGGATATTTTGCTTACATGGAGGCCAACGGTACTTCACAGAGCATATAAACTTGAGAAGGCGCTCGATACACCGGCAAAAATCTTTTACAAGTACGAGGGGACAAGCCCTGCCGGCAGTCACAAATTAAATACCGCTGTACCGCAGGCTTACTATAATAAGAAAGAGGGCGTCAAGCGAATCAGTACCGAAACAGGCGCCGGTCAGTGGGGCAGCGCCCTTTCAATTGCGTGCAGTTTTTTCGACATTGAATGCAAAGTTTACATGGTAAAAGTCAGTTTTAACGGTAAACCTTATCGCCGCATTATGATGGAAACCTATGGCGCAACCTGTGTAGCCAGCCCCAGTATGGATACGAAAGCAGGCAGGGAAATGCTGGCAAAAGACCCGAATTGCAACGGCAGCTTGGGGCTTGCCATCAGCGAAGCGGTAGAAGATGCTGTTTCTCGTGACGATACTCATTATGCGCTCGGAAGCGTTTTAAATCACGTTCTTTTGCATCAGACAATAATAGGTGAAGAAACTATACAACAGATGGAGATGGCGGGAGAATATCCCGATATTCTGGTCGGTTGCGTGGGCGGCGGTTCCAACTTTGCCGGTTTATTTATCCCCTGGTTGAGGGATAAGATCAGCGGAAAAAAACCGAACACTCGTGTCATATGTGTCGAACCTACTGCCACTCCAACCCTGACAAAAGGACCATACGCCTATGATTACGGCGATGTTGCCGGTCTTACACCCCTGCTGAAGATGTACACATTGGGCCATGATTTTATGCCGCCTCCCGTTCATGCCGGCGGTTTACGCTACCACGGAATGGCTCCTATCGTATCGCATCTGTACAATCTTGGAATAATCGAGGCGCAAGCGGTTCCGCAGTTGTCCACTTTTGAAGCGGGTGTTTTGTTTGCACGCACAGAGGGAATCTTAAGCGCACCGGAATCGACCCATGCTATCAAAGTCGCCATCGATGAAGCAGTTAAATGCAGGGAATCAGGCGAATCGAAAAACATCCTGATTTGCCTCAGCGGACACGGACATTTCGACCTTTCTTCTTACGATGCCTACCTGCAGGGGAAATTAAGCGATTTGGAATTCCCGGAAGATAAAATGAAAGAAGCCCTGGATAAACTTCCCAAAGTAGGCTAGTAAAAACAAGGGTTTCATAACACAAAAAAGAAAAGGGGGCGATATAACTCGCCCCCTTTCGTTTGTTTTGATGTAAAAGACTTAAGATTTCTTAACTACCGCCAGTTTTATCTCGTAACCGCTTATTTTGTAACTTCCGGATTGTACTTCTTGTTCAGGGATGCCTTGCCTGATTTCATCCGAGAGGGTTTCATGCTTTATGTAACCTTCGTAGTCTTTCATTACTTCTAATATATACTCCCCGCCTTCATAGTAAGAGTCAATATGGTCGGCAATTTCAAATCCGGCTTCCTTCCTCATATTTTGCAGCCGGTGAACGATTTCACGTGCCATTCCTTCTTTTAGCAGTTCGGAGGGAATCTCGGGGTTTACAACTACACCATAAGAGGCATCGCTCTCCACGACAAGCCCCTTTTCTTCCAATCCTTCCATATCATCAATAACCTCGATATCCTTGACATTGAGTTCATCGATAACCTGCATTTTCACTTTTTCAAGTTTTGCCTTTTCATTACCGGACGATAATTTAACCTGAACTTTCTCCAGAGGCTGTCGAACTTTTATCTGTGCCCTGCTCCTTGCCGCTCTGCCCAAACTGGATAACCTGATTGCCAATTTTGTACTGGCGGATAAATCTTCATCGATTTTACTTTTATCAGCGTCCGGAAATTTGGCAAGATGAACACTTAGAGGAGCCTTGCTATCGACCGACCGTACCAGATTCTGATAAATTTCCTCTGCCATAAAGGGCATAAAAGGCGCAATCAGTTTTGTCAGTGTAACCAGACATTCATACAACGTAGCATACGCTGATAACTTGTCCGTATCGTTTTCACTCTTCCAGAATCGCCTGCGGCTGCGGCGTACATACCAGTTGGAAAGGTCCCCGACAAAATCCTCCAGCCTCCTGCCCGCTTCGGTCGGGTTATAAGTTTCCAGCGCATTATCGACATCCGCTGTCAGCTTGTTTAGTTCGGAGATAATCCACAAATCCAAATTCGAAGGGGTTGTCTTCCCATTTTCCGAAAGCGGATTGTAGTTATCGATATTGGCATAGAGAACAAAAAACGAATAGGTATTCCAGAGCGTCAGCATAAACTTGTGAGTAACCTCCGAAACAAGCTGTTCCGAAAAACGGCGTGCGTTGCCGGGAGGACTGGCGGTAAACAGATACCAGCGCAATGCATCGGCTCCGTATTTATTCAGTATCGGCCAAAGCTCTACCACATTCTTCTTGGTCTTGCTCATCTTCTCGCCTTTGGCATCAAGTATATGCCCCAGGCAGATAACGTTTTCATAGCAGGGTTTATCGAACAGTAGTGTTGATAAAGCATGCAGACTGTAGAACCAGCCGCGCGTCTGGTCGACTGCTTCACAGATATAATCGGCAGGGAATCTGCCATCGGTAAGCAGAGTACTGTTCTCGAACGGATAGTGGTACTGGGCAACCGGCATAGCGCCCGAATCAAACCAGCAATCGATAACCTCGGGAACACGCCTCATCTTACAACCGCAATCGGCACAATCAAAGATTAGATCATCGACATACGGACGGTGCAAGTCGACAGGGTCCGCATAACCGGAGAATCCCTTTTTATTGCCCAGTTCCTCAAGGCTGCCGATGCATTCCAGTTTATTACAGGATTCGCACTGCCATACCGGAACAGGAGTCCCCCAGTATCTCTCGCGGGAAAAAGCCCAGTCTACATTATTTTTCAGCCAGTCGCCGAAACGTCCTTCTTTTATATGCTCGGGATACCAGTTTATGATATTGTTGTTTTCAATGAGCCTGTTTTTCAGTGCCGTGGTACGTATATACCAGCTTTGTTTCACGTAATAAAGCAGCGGAGTATCGCATCGCCAGCAAAACGGATAGGTATGACTGATAGTAGTACTGCGAAAGAGCAAACCCCTCTCAGTCAATTCTTCTATTACCATAGGGTCGGCCTTCTTGACGAATTTGCCTGAAAAGCTGTAATTACCGATAACTTTACCCTGTAAATCAACCGGCTGCACAAAATCCATACAGTTTTGCATACCCGTTTCGAAGTCTACCTCACCGAACGCCGGCGCTATATGCACGATAC
>JAAYAZ010000014.1 GCA_012719115.1 Dehalococcoidales bacterium | reverse complement strand
CCGGAATCTCTCTTTAAGATTTCTTTCGCCCTCGTTGGTAATGAACTTAGTATCAGACATGACATTCTAAATAAATTTTACCCACATAGTACTCCATGTCAATATAATATTCAACTATAATTAATCTACAAAATCAGCATGGCATCGCCGAAGCTGTAGAAGCGGTAATTCTTTTCGATGGCTTCCCGGTAGGCCTTCTTCATCAATTCCATTCCCCCGAACGCGCTTACCATCATCAATAAGGTCGATTTCGGTAGGTGAAAATTGGTGATTACGGCATCGGGGATGTGGAACTTGTAACCGGGCTGAATAAAAAGGTTCACCCACCCCTCAAACGGGTCGAGCGGGGCATTATTACTGATACCGGCGGCATACTCCACCAGCCGTACGGAGGTCGTTCCAACACAAATTACCCTTCTCCCCTCTTTCTTGGCAAGCGAAACCTCATCGGCAACCTCTTTGCTGATATAGCCGTATTCGAAGTGCAGTTTATGCAGGCTGAGGTCTTCACCCTGTACCGGGCGGAAAGTATCCAACCCGACATGCAGAGTGGTAAAAAGGCATTTAATTCCGTTTTCACGCAGGGTATCGATAAGACCTGGCGTGAAATGCAAGCCTGCAGTGGGAGCCGCGGCGCTACCCGTTTTTTCGACATCGGCGTAGATAGTCTGATACCTTTCGGAATTTTCCAAAGGTGTGTGGATGTAGGGAGGTAGCGGGGTTTTTCCAAAAACAGGCAGGTACTTTTCATCGGAAAAGCGCACCAACTTGATACCCTCATCCAAAATACCAACTATTTCGGCAGAAACCGGCGGGACTTTTTCCTCTGATGAGAGGGAATCGTTATATAATTCTATTTTTGTGCCGGTTCTGACGCGTTTACCCGGTTTTACCAGCGCTTCCCACGAGCCATCCTCCATATGCTTTAGAAGCAGCAGCTCTACTTTACCGCCCGTTTCGGGCTTAATTCCCTTCAGGCGCGCCGGCATGACGCGGCTGTTATTGAATACCAGAACATCCCCCGCTTTTAAATAGCGGCAGATGTCATAAAAGGCATTGACATGGGTGATGCTTGAATCCTCACGATTTACTACCAGCAGACGCGAGGAATCTCTGGGTTCGACCGGTGTTTGGGCAATCATCTCAGGGGGCAGATAATAATCGAAATCGCTGGTTTTCACGAGTGCACTTTCAGTTTAAAAATAGTGTTTTATACTTTCTACAACTTCCCTGACAGGGTCGAGTTTATTTAAGGTAAAAAATTGAATACCGGGAGCGCCGCCATCCAGCAGTTCGTTGCATTGCTGTATTGTAAACTCCAACCCCGCTTTATAGGTTGCTTCATCGTCGCCATCAAGCGGAGCAAAAATATCGTGTACCTTTTGGGGCACAGTGGCACCACACCCCTTGCAAAATGAGAGCAGCTTTTGATAATTGGTAATCGACATTATTCCGGGCAGAATACGCGCTTTTACCCCCGCCTTTCTTAACCTGTCGACATATTCAAAGTAGTCTTTATTTTCAAAAAATATCTGAGTAATTACAAAATCGCCGCCGGTATCGATTTTCTTTTTCAGATATACTGAATCCAGTTCTTTACTCGGACAATTTATATGACCCTCGGGAAAACCCGCAACGCCGATACTGAAGAAATCGCCGTGTTTGCGAATCATTTCTATAAGCTGGTAACAGTATTCCAATCCGTCGGCAGCCGGTTTCCAGTTTTGGTCACCTGCCGGCGGGTCGCCGCGCAGAGCAAAGATATTACGGATATTCCTGTTTTTCATCTCGCTTATTTTCTCAGCTAAAGACTGTCTGCTGTCGCCTACGCATGAAAAATGGTGCATGGTGGGTATGTTAAAACGCTTCTGGAACTTGTCTACAATATCCGGTGTAAGGTCGCGGGTACCGCCGCCGGCGCCGTAGGTTACCGAGAACCAGTCCGGTTTCAGAGCAGCATAAGTTTCGGCGATGTCATAGAGCTTTTTCATACCCACTTCTGTCTTGGGCGGGAAAAACTCAAAAGAGAATGTTTTCTCCTTCTCGCTGAATATATCAGTTATCTTTTTCATGACAAACTCCTGCGCTCTAGTATAACAATAATTCGCATTTTAAGAAAATATTACACATAAAATTCGGATTTGTCCTGGTATTGGGCATCTGCTAAACTTAATTAGCGATTGAGATAATGATTATGAATATACTGCTTTCAAACGATGACGGAATACTTTCCCCCGGGCTGTGGGCTCTTGCGAAAGAGCTGCGGGATATTGCCGAAATTACCGTGGTAGCTCCGGACCGGGAACAAAGCGCTACCGGTACCATGGTAACCCTGCGCCAGCCCCTGCGAGTCCACAAAATAGACGCATTGATACCGGGAATAGATACCTATGCCGTTGAAGGAACACCCGGTGACAGCGTTATAATCGCACTTGAAATGGCAGTTAAAGAGAAACCCGATTTGGTTATTTCCGGCATCAATCAGGGCTTGAATACCGGCGACGATATATTGATTTCGGGGACGGTTGGCGCAGCCCTGCAGGGATATTTAAGAGATGTTCCGGCTATAGCCATCTCGGTATTGAATTATAATAATGACAACGTCGCTAATGCGGCACGACTGGTCAGGCTGATAGCCGAAAAGTTCGAGGATAAAACTTTATCCGGATGTTTCTTTTTAAATATCAATTTACCCGATTATCCCATTAACGAAATAAAAGGAATTAAAATAACCCGCCAGGCTCATAAAACACATATCGATACCGTCAAGGAAGGGCACGACGGCAGACACGAATATTACTGGCTGGTACGTCAACAGCAAAACAACAATGCAGCGGAAGATACCGATATCTATGCTTTGAAAGAGAAATCTATTTCAATTACCCCATTAAACGAAACACTTTTCCAGAGAAAAGCATTCGGACTGAACGAAGCGTTGTGCAAGGCAATATTTGAGAATATTTCAAAGCATTGAACTGTCGCTATAGAATACAACTGATTTGACATACGCTACTATCCTGAATACAATTAAATTATAGGCCATCGACCTTATGGCGGTGAGCTTTTTTAAGACAACAATTCGGATATTTCGCTTGGATCGAATACGACCGAGACGCGTTTTTTATTTACCTTCTCGTAGTTTCGGAGAAGGTTTTTTATTTTAACGGCAGGAATGAATAATGACTGACAAAATCAATCTGGGTTTTATCGGAGCCGGGGCATTGGCAACTACACTTTCGGTTGCCTTTGAGCAAAACGGCTTTCATATCACTGCTGTTTCCAGCCGCAGATTTGAATCCGCAAAAAATCTGGCAGAGCGATTAGACCAATGCCGCGCCGTAGTGGATAACCAGGAAGTTGCAGATAGCGCAGACCTGGTGTTTATTGCTACACCGGATGATGTTATACCTTCAGTCGCCTCACAGGTAATATGGCGAAAAGGGCAGATGGTTGTTCATTGCAGCGGAGCAGACCCAGTGGATATTCTTAATCCGGCAAAAAAAGCCGGCTCGCAAACCGGAGTATTCCATCCGTTGCAGACATTCGCTGCCGGGCTGGATGAAAATCTAAAAGGTATTACTTTTGCCGTCGAGGCAGAAGAGCCGTTGCTTACCCAACTTAAAGAAATGGCACAGATACTCGGAGGCAACTGGATACAACTGAAATCGAAAGACAGGGCAATTTATCACGCAGCAGCAGTTTTTGCCTGCAATTACCTGGTTACTTTAGCCGATATTGCCGCAAACTTGTGGGAGAGCATAGAAGTACCCCGCGATAAGGCAGTACTGGCCTTGTTACCGCTTATGAGGGGCACCATCAACAATATAGAATCGATAGGAGTTACAAACAGTTTGACCGGACCGATTGCCCGCGGGGATTCGGGAACTGTAAAAAAACATCTGGCGGCACTGGATAATATAGACCCCGACATTACGAAATTGTACCGCGAGTTGGGATTAAATACCATCCCTATAGCCATAGGAAAAGGGAAACTTGATAAATCACAGGCAGAAGATATAGAACGAATACTCAAACAGCCAATACTACAGCCGGAGTGTGAATAATAATGAGAACAATGATGAAAAGTAAAATCCACCGCGCCCGTGTTACCGACCTCAACATAGACTATGAGGGAAGTATTACTATAGACGAAAATCTGATGCAGGCAGCCGATATACTCCCCTACGAGCAGGTGCACGTCTTAAACGTCAATAACGGCGAGCGCTTTTTAACTTACGCTATAAAAGGTGAAGCCGGAAGCGGTCTGGTCTGCTTAAACGGAGCCGCAGCGCGCCTGGTTTGCAAGGGCGATATTATTATTATTCTTACCTATTCACAGGTAGCGGAAGACGACGCTGAAGATTTTAGCCCGACTTTGGTTTATGTAAACAAAAGAAACGAGATTACTTCTATAAAACATACTATCGAATCGTTGCCCTTCTAAGGAGGCTGCTATGCGCACAAATATAATTCAGATAAAGGCTATGAAGCAAAAAGGCGAGAAAATAGCCATGCTTACCGCCTACGACTATATGACTGCTAAAATTGTCGATGAAGCTGGAGTGCCGCTTATATTGGTCGGAGACAGCCTCGGAATGGTAATACTCGGATATGAATCCACCATTCCGGTAACAATGGATGAGATGATACACCATACCAAAGCGGTGGTACGCGGCACAAAAAATGCTATGGTCATAGGTGATTTGCCTTTTATGAGTTACCATATCAATGCTGAGCAGGCTCTATCCAATGCCGCACGCTTTATTCAGGAAGCCGGCGCGCAGGCGGTAAAACTGGAAGGCGGAACCAATGTTGCCGACAAGGTGAAAAAGATTGTCGATTGCGGTATCCCCGTTATGGGGCATATCGGATTAACCCCGCAATCGATTAACCAACTAGGCGGGCATAAGATACAGGGCAAAGATATCGAAACGGCTAAAAAACTGCTGGCAGACGCCAAAGCGCTCGAGGAAGCCGGAGCTTTTGCCGTAGTATTGGAGACGATTCCCGCAGCGTTAGCTGCCTTTATTTCTAAGAGTATCAGTATCCCTACTATAGGCATCGGAGCCGGAGCCGGCTGCGATGGACAGGTACAGGTTATAAGCGATATACTGGGTCTGTTTACCGATTTCGTACCGAAACACGCCAAACAATACGTAAAAATTGCGGAATCGATGTCGAAAGCTGTAAACGAATACTATGATGAGGTCAAATCAGAGCTATTCCCAACCGAAGCGCAGAGTTTTCGGATGGATGATAGCATTATCGATGAATTGAAGAAAAACTAATATTATGAAAATAATCAAAACTATCTCCGAAATGCGAGAGCTCAGAAAAACACTTCCCGAACCGGTCGGTTTCGTTGCGACAATGGGTTATCTGCATGAGGGGCATATCTCGCTTGTAAGGAAAGCAAAAGAGGAAAATGCTTCTGTTATGGTCAGCATCTTTGTAAATCCGACCCAGTTTGGACCCAATGAAGATTTTGAAAAATACCCACGTGATATCGATGGCGATTTGGAAATATTGGAAGAAGAGGGCGTTGATGCCGTCTTTGCGCCGGAAGCGGATGAAATATATCCCAAAGATTTTAACAGCCGTGTCGAGGTTATCGGGATTACGCAGAAGCTGGAGGGCAACTGCCGCCCGGGACATTTCCGCGGCGTTACCACAATCGTTAATAAACTGTTCAATATAGTTACGCCCAATAAAGCCTACTTCGGGCAGAAGGATGCACAACAGGCAATTGTTATAAATAAGATGGTGAAAGACCTGAATATGAATCTTGAAGTAATCACCTGCCCCACCATAAGAGAGCCGGACGGACTGGCAATGAGCAGCCGCAACGTTTATTTAAGACCGGAAGACCGTCAATCAGCTACAGTTTTATACCGTGCTTTGATGCTGGCAAAGGACCTGTACCAGCAGGGTGAAAGAAATGCAGAGACCGTACGAACAGAAATGGTAAGGCTGATTAAAACAGAAGAACCGGCAAGAATAGATTACGTTTCCGTTGCCGACCCGGTTACCCTCGACGAACTGGATGAAATCAGCGGTAAAGCACTGGTATCTCTAGCGGTAAAGTTTTATAAAACAAGATTGATAGACAATATAGTTTTGGGATAGATTACTCACGCCACTACCGATGTAGCCTTAAAAAAAAGAGTGTGCTATAATATTGCGGTTGAAGGAAAAGCCTTTGTAACACCTTAAGCCGAGGTAGCTCAGCCGGTAGAGCAGCGGACTGAAAATCCGCGTGTCCCCAGTTCGATCCTGGGCCTCGGCACCATTGTTGAGTTCTTTTATAAATTGACTGGTTATATTCAGCCGAAGTGGCGGAATAGGCAGACGCGACAGTCTCAAAAACTGTTGAGGGGCAACTCTCGTGTCGGTTCGACCCCGACCTTCGGCACCATTTTAGTAACTTAAAATAGTATTTTT
>JAAYAZ010000168.1 GCA_012719115.1 Dehalococcoidales bacterium | reverse complement strand
CTATGGACCAGATAAAGAAAGGCTGTATGGAGCTGGCAAAGAAGAGGATAGAATGGACTCTGATACTGGATGAGGTAGCCAAAGCTGAGGGTATCGTTGTCAGCGATGAGGAGATTGCTGAAGAAATAGATGGAATGACCGCTGATATTGCAGAAGAAATGAAACAGAAAGAGGCACGCAGGCGTCTCCATAGTTATGAGCGGGAGAATGTTACCGACCTAATAAAAGTAAGAAAAACCGTTAACAGATTGGCGGAAATTGTTACCGGCAAAGAACAAAGCCAACCGGCTGAGTAAATATTATCCTATTTTAGACAAATTATCAGGGTGAGAAGTTATTTTCTCACCCTTTTGTATTATACACATGTTTATATCTATCTACATATCCTACTGATAAAGTAAGCTTCATCTCGGTACGCCGTTCGTATTAGACGATATCGCGATGACACCCGAAGGCGGGAGTATATATCGATTATATCGAAATTATACCTGATGGTGGGCAATATCCCGATTCTATTGGGAGGACTTCTTATGGTGGGCGATATTGGATTTGAACCAATGACCTCTTGCGTGTGAAGCAAGCGCTCTAACCACTGAGCTAATCGCCCCGACCTCACATTTTAGGTTATCGAATACAATTTTGTAAAGAAGTGACATCTACGCGACAACATAAGCTGCGTGCGCCGTTTCTACTCGGGAAGCGGTGGTTTTTGCTCTATTTTTAAACCTTCCAGTGATTTATCACGCAGAATATTCAAATGTTGCCACAAGCTTTGCTTCTGTTCCTCGGTAAGCGAATCCACCATTCTTTCCAGGCTGTCTTCTTTATAAACTTTCTTATACAGTTCTTCGCCCTTCTCAGTCATGGATACGCGTATCATATTTTTTCTCCTGAGGTCTTTGTTTCTGACAATCAGTCCCTTTTTCTCCATCCTGAGTAACAAACCGGTAACCGAATGGTGTTTACGAAGCAGTTGGCGGGATAATTCCACCGGAGTGGTCTTATCCTTAAGCCGTTTAATATAAAGCAATATGGTGGCCTCTTCAAAGGTAAGTCCGAATTTTCTGAGTTCTTTTCGCTTCAAATTGAGCAGTAAATCCCTGGTCTGGAACAGCAAAACCAGTAACTGATGGGTACTAAACTTTTGTGACTTGCTATTCATTTTATCCTCCTCGGTAAACGCTATATAAACTATTGTTGCATATATGATTATACAATACATTGCCCATACATTAGTAATTATTTATCATAAATCAAATAATTTCTTGCTTTTTGATTATTCTACTACAACACCATTAGAAAATATAATACAAGTTAAAGCAAGCCAACATACCGACAAGCATATAAAAAAACAAAGCCGAGTTAAAAAACCCGGCTTTCAAATTATCAAACGAACAAGCCTCAAGGTGTAATCAGTTTTTTCACAGGCAATATCCTGAACTCAGTACCCTTTTGTATGCATTAATCTATAATAACACTTAAAGGCTGTTCTAAAAGATTAAACAAAACAGACCTTCAAGCCGTATCAATCCTTCAGGTTTATATAATAACCCACCCCAGGCTCGCCGATAATCAGTGTAGGATTGGCAGGGTCCTCCTCCATCTTTTGTCTAATGCGGTGAATATAAGATTTAACATTGATGGAGCTATAGAAACGCTCTCCCCATATCAATCTTGCAATTTCATCCGATGTAACAACTTCCCCCCTGCTTTCCATCAGTTTATGAAGAATGCGCCCTTCGGTGAGGGTAACATCTATTTCCCGTCCGTTATAAATCATTTGACGGATAGATTTTCCGAATTTCAATGGACCGTAACTAATCGACAAGTCTTCCAGTGCCGACAATTTTCTTCTTGTTAAAGCCCTGATGCGAGCTAAAAGCTCCAACTGCCTGAACGGCTTAATTATATACTCATCGGCGCCGAGGGTTAAGCCATGAACGATTTCCGATTCATCATCTCTGACTGTCATCAATACGATTGTCATTTCGGTGTTATGCCGAATTTGCTTTAAAACTTCAAACCCGCTCATATCCGGTAACCCCAGATCCAGCAGTACTATATCCGGTTTTTCGTCCTCTACCAAACCTATACCATCTTTTCCATTATGTGCAAATACGAATTCCGCTTCTGGCCAACCGACGTCGAATACGTTTTTTATAAAATCAACCGTATTCTCATCGTCTTCAATAATCAGTATTTTCATATGCGCCCCCCATTCTGCATAGTCAATCACATCTTTATACATATCTACCTTGCAGTCAGACAGTGATAAATCAGGGTGAAACACTTCTGCCATTTCATACCTCCTTTCTTCTCCGTTTGTCTGCAAAGATGGCAACTGCCGCATTAAAACCGTGCACTGAATCAATCATTGCAAAACATAATTAATAATCATTACCATTATGTTACTATATTGTTACCTTTATAACTATATGATTATAACACATTTTTAATTATTTACATTATTTTTTTTTAACATTTTTTTATTATTTTTTATATTTCATTGCAACAACAGTATTTTAAATAAATAATTCTTAATGAATATTCACTTGCCGATAATAGTTTATTGATTTTAACCATGACAGATGCCATAATTACCCTAACCTATAGAAAGGAAACAGATAATGGGTAAAAATAGTTTTGACGTTTCAGACCTTAAAAGATGGCAAAAACAGGGAATTATATCGGAACAACAACTTGAAACCATCATTAAGCAGGAAAATATAGAAATTAAACCGGCTGCTGAAAAAAAGAGCGGCTGGAACCTGATTACGGTACTTTACTATTTTGGCGGGTTTCTGGCATTGCTGTCTTTTACGCTTTTTATAGGGATGAGCTGGGACGATTTTTCCCAGTGGGCGCGCTTTGCGGTAGCTTTAATTGCTCTCGTCGTTATAGGTGGGCTGGGTTTATGGTTACGCTTTTTTCAAAAATTCGAAACGGCGGGTGGCTTGCTTTTATTCGTTGCCACAGCTATTCTGCCTCTTCTGGTTTATACTGTAGCCAGCCTGACCGGATTCTGGGCTGAGGGCGCCTCGTTCTACGAATCAAGATTCGCCGTTCTTGTTATGGGACTGGTCAGCCTTGCCGGAGCAATTGCGGTTACATACTACACGCGCTTCCCGCTAATCGCCTTGTTGGCAGCCATATTTACCCATCTGACCTTAATTGATATAGTACAGATGATTTGGGGAGAATCGTTTCTTTTTATCGAAAGCACTGCTATCATAAGCGCAGTCTTTATACTGTTCGGTATCTGGATGACAATCTATAAAATGAAAAATTATGCCTTCTGGGTTAAGCTCTACGGGCTTGTCTGGTTTTTGATTACCTCTACAATTCTCTTTTTCGACAGTGAAAGCATACTGTTCGGGTTATTGTTCCTTGCGGTGTACCTGATAATGGCAGGCATAAGCCTCTTTTTGCGCGAGATAATGTTTATGGTTTTTGCCGTAATCGGCGTGTATATATACATATTCAACCTGGTTTTCGATATCTTCGAGGGCTCGGCCATCTTTCCTCTTATTCTTGGAATCATGGGCGTCAGCATTGTGCTACTGGCTGTCTTTTTCCAAAAATACGGGGCAAGGTTGTTCCGCCGTAAAAGCGATGAAAAGATCGAACCGGTCGTGGAAGAATAATAAACATTTCTTCATAATCGGGTAGTACCCATCACTTAAATGCCCAACAGCACTTTTTTCGTAGAAGTACCATACGCGTTATTGCACGTACCGCCATCAAGTGCCATCGCAGGATACTGGCTGTTTGGTGTATAATCGTATCTATAATATTCAGGGAGAAAGAAAAATGCGCGGTATTATTACAGTAATCGGAAAAGACCGGGTCGGCATTATCGCCGCCGTCAGTAACATACTTGTGGAAGCCAATATCAACATACTGGATATAACCCAGACTACACTGCAGGACATCTTTACAATGATAATGCTGGTAGACCTTTCCAACCCTAATCTTACCTTTGACCAGTTGGCGAAAAAGCTTGACGACAAGGGAGAAGAAATGGGGCTTTCAATCAGAATCCAGCGCGAAGATATTTTCAACGCCATGCATAAAATATAATAACTGCTACCGACTGGCTGTATGATAGGTCTTCGGGGAGAAGAATAATGATAAATACCTATGAGATTTTAGAAACCATAAAAATGATATCCAGTGAGAGCCTGGATATCAGAACCATAACTATGGGGATATCCTTAAGGGATTGTGCTCATAACGATATGGATGAACTGGCCAAACGCATTTATGACAAGATAACGAGAAAAGCAGAGAAACTTGTAAAAACCGGCGAGGATATCGAGAAAGAATACGGAATACCCATCACCAATAAGCGCATCTCGGTAACACCCATTTCCATTATCGGGGAAGCCGCAAACGGTGATTACGTAAAGATTGCCAGAGCAATGGACAGAGCCACGGAAACCACCGGCGTCGATTTTATCGGCGGTTACACTGCGCTGGTACATAAAGGCTATACCGACGGAGACAGAAGATTCGTAGATTCCATACCCGAAGCCTTATCGGAAACCGAAAGAGTTTGCGCTTCGGTAAACATAGCTACCACAAAAGCAGGCATCAACATGTATGCCGTCGCTCAGATGGGTCAGGTCATTAAAAAATCGGCGGAACTTACAGCAAAAGAAGACGGTATAGCATGTGCCAAGCTGGTCGTTTTTTGCAACGCACCGGAGGATAACCCCTTCATGGCAGGAGCCTTTCACGGAATCGGCGAACCGGAATGCGTTATCAATGTAGGTGTCAGCGGTCCGGGTGTAATGCATAATGCCCTGAAAAAGATCTCGAAAGATGCCGATTTTACAGAGGTTGCAGAAACGATTAAAAAAACCGCTTTCAAAATTACCCGCGTGGGGCAGCTGGTTGCCAACGAGGCATCAAGACGTTTGGGAGTAACCTTCGGCATCGTAGACCTTTCACTGGCGCCGACTCCGGCTATCGGAGACAGCATCGCCAATATAATTGAAGATATGGGTTTAGAAAGATGCGGCGCGCCCGGCACTACTGCCGCCTTAGCTATGCTAAACGATGCTGTTAAAAAGGGCGGCACGATGGCAAGTTCGCAGGTAGGCGGGCTTTCGGGCGCATTTATACCTGTCAGCGAGGATGCCGGAATGGTTGAAGCCGTTAAAGCAGGTGCTCTCAGCCTGGAAAAACTTGAGGCAATGACCTGTGTTTGCTCCGTCGGACTGGATATGATTGCCATACCCGGAGATACCCCGGATTATACGATAGCTGCCATAATTGCAGATGAGGCAGCCATAGGTATGATAAACAACAAGACGACGGCCGTAAGAATTATCCCCGTACCCGGTAAAAAAGTGGGTGACTTTGTTCAGTTCGGCGGCCTTTTAGGCAGCAGCCCGATTATGGCAGTCAACAAATTCTCCAGCAAGGCATTCATTGCCAGAGGCGGTCGTATACCCGCTCCTATCCACAGCCTGAGGAATTAAAACATCTATGAGCGGAAAACTCCGAAAGAGACCAAAATGTTCTATGTGCGGCAAGTGCTGCAGCGCGCCGACTGTAATGATAACCAAACTATCAGATTATAAAAGATGGGTACAACAGGGACGCCAAGATATCCTGCGCTATGCCACGGTTCCACCGGTTCATGGCTACGGTGACCTGTGGAAAGAACCTCAGGACGGTGAGGAAATAACCCACTGCCCGTTTGCAAAGAAAATCGGTGATGAAAAGTATATCTGCACCATCCAGGATACCAAACCGAAGGTATGCCGCGAGTACCGCTGTGAATGGGCATACGGAGCCGGTAAAAAAGGCGTCCCCTTCAAAACCGACTGCGGCTGGACTGATAAAGCAAACAAAATGGGCTACGGGAAAAGAACCGTCAAGGAATAATTTAGCTCAGATATTAACTGTCCACAAGGAACGGTGATGTTAAATGTCTGACACAAACTACTTACCGGCAAATGATAACAGCAGGATAGATAAAGCCCTGCTTTCAACGGAAGTTGAGCAAAAGCTGGCAACCTCTTTAACAGCGGAAATGCCAGAAATGATTCCCTATCTGCCCTACCTGTTGCAGGATTTATGGGAACTGGGCTCCAATCCGCGGGATATTATCAAACTTATCTCAAAACACATATCGATATCGAAAAATATGAGGATACTGGACTTAGCCTGCGGCAAAGGGGCTGTCAGCGTCCTGCTGGCAAACGAATTCGGATGCAAGGTCAAGGGCATTGACATTTTTTCCGAATTCATCGATTATGCTCGCAATAAAGCTATCGAATATAACGTAGCCGATTTGTGCGAATTTGCCGTCAATGATATCAACCATGCAGTATTGTGTGAACAAAACTATTCTATAGTAATTCTTGGTGCCGTGGGAGATGTGCTGGGTGAACCGGATGTCACTATTGATAAGCTGAAAAAGACTATTAAACCGTCCGGCTATATTATTATCGATGACGGCTATGTTGCCGAAGGTTCCGTTTCAAACTACCACTCCCGGGCTGAATGGCTGCGTTATTTTGATAAAACCGGCATAAAACTTATCGCTGAAAT
>JAAYAZ010000167.1 GCA_012719115.1 Dehalococcoidales bacterium | reverse complement strand
GTTCAACCGTTTACTGCTGGGCATCGTCATCGGACTGGTAGCGTTTAAGCTTAGTACAATTCAAACACTCGGGCGTGGAGCGCTTCTGGGTTTACTGGTTTCTTTCGCTTTTTACAGCTCCACCGGTTTTCAAGACGTTATCGGGTTCATTGCCGGCATAATATACGGCGTTATCATTGAATACGCAGCGCTGAAACTGGATAAGAAAACTGCATAAAGTAATCGCATCGATTTTTGCAAAAGGACAATCGTTCTTTTTGCCATTACTTCTGATATTTTGAAGTTAAAATTACAATAGACATAATCAAAGTTGGAGACAATATCGAATGAACGACATCGTATCTATAAACAAAGAGCTTTGCACCGGCTGCGGTGTGTGTATTAAAATATGCCCGCAGCAGATACTGTATTTAGATAAAGAGTCAAATACCTGCTCCGTATCCGACCAAACCAAATGCGACAAACTGCGTGGCTGTGAAAGAAGATGTCCTGCCGGAGCTATAAGGATAAATTAATCCTCTAATTTGTTATACCGACGGAAAGGTGCCTGATAGTGAAAAAAATCTGCCTTATTATTAGTTTAATATTTACCTGTTTATGCGGAGCCTTAGTGCTATCCGGTTGCGGCTCTGCTGTAGCCGAAGACGGGGATACCGTGCGGATAGATTATACTTTATCCCTGTCAGACGGCACTGTATATCAAACAACGGTCGGAAACCAACCGCTTGAGTTTGTTATAGGAGAAGGCTCTATGCTGGCAGACTTCGAAGAAGCTGTTATAGGAATGAAGGCCGGAGAATCCAAAACCGTTACAATTGCGGCAGCCGATGCCTACGGAGAATACAGGGAAGACCTAATAATCACAATCAAACGCAGCCAGATACAGGGCGGAGAAGATGTCAAAATCGGTGATTACCTTACAGTTACGAACAGTGACGGACGCACCTCACAGGTTAAAGTAATCGATGTTTCCGATGACGATGTGATAATAGATGCCAATTATCCGCTGGCAGGAGAGGACTTAACCTTTAAAATAGATCTGCTGGAGATAAAGTAGATGCCAGTCGCTGACTCCACCTGTTAGAGAATGCCTACCTGATGCCAAGAAGATTCCCGGCAATCAGTGATAAGCTATCACGCACCGGTTAAATCCCGTTGGCTGCTACTTAATTTATTCTTCCAACAACTCATTAAGTATAGATTTTACATTCCCAAATTCAGGACCTGAAAGCATCGATACCTCAACCTCACTATAAATTGCCGTTATTGCTTTTGTAAGGTCGTTATTTCTGATTCCGTTTTTAACGGCAAGGTGAGCCTCCAAAAATGCCGAAAGTTTGTCACATGCTTTAACCAGCTCCCCGTCCCTGGCAGAATACATATCATCGTTATATTTATTGCATATATCATTGAAAACGACAGGCTTTATTTGGTTATCGATAATGATGTTATTTTCGAATTCATTCATAGTAAATCGTTTCAGTTCCTCGCGCCATTCCACAGGGACTAACGGATACACCTTCTGCTCCATTTCCTTTTGCTCGTATTCCTTAATCAAGCCATCCAGCCCCGGAATGGATTGTTTAATCGGATTAAGAACATCCCTTGTAAGAACTTCCGGCAAGTCGTGGAATAATCCGGTAAAAAAGTTATTGACTTTCCTTTTATCACAGGCATTCAAGTCCAGAGAAAAGAGATATGATAGTATGGCAACAATCAGCATATGCCCCAACACAGACGTTCTGGGGATTCTGTAAATATGTCCCCAGCGATATTGAAACCTCAATAAACCGCAGAACTCAATGAAATTTCTGAACTTCTCGTGCAAAACTATATTCTTAAAGCCGGTTAACCCGTAGTGCTTTTCTATCTTTCTTTGATAATCTTTATGTATTTCCGCTATTTCATAACCATCGGGGTTGGCTCTTTCAATGAAGTCGAACTCCCACTTGCTTGCATACAGATGAGCGGCATCGACTATTTTTGTATTGATATTAGCCGGTTTGGTGAAGCGTTCCTTGTATCTTCGGCAGAAATCCTCACCTAAAGATTGTATGTACGGTTCCAATTTGGCATATACCCATTCATTCAATTCCTCGTATTTTTGATGGTTTTCCGTTTTTATTTTCCACAGCAACTGAGGCTTTAAATCCGTCAGAACAAGCCGCTGCAGAAAATCGAAAATACCCGTTTCAATGACCTCTACCCAGTTAAAACCTTCCGTACCTTCTTCGAATTTCCCCAAAAGATAAGCTATGGTCATTTTATGAGCCTGCTTGTCCAGCTCATTGAACTCTACCGGCCGATATTTGTCATTCCACCTCTGCACATAAGCAGAATCATAGATTCTTTCCAATAAGTACTTGTTTATCATATTAAGCCCCCCCAATCGAGTTAACTAATTATAAACCATATTTAAGCGATTATGCTCTGTTTTTAAAATTATAACTGACAGCAGATAATGCCCATACCCTGCCGTTAAATGGCTAAAAACCTGATTTAATTATAATCACCGCTATTTGTTTTATCCTTTTTCTAAGTTATATTATTAACTTCAATTATGATTTGTGTTACCATACAATATGTCTCTATATACAATCAAAGGAGGATTTTGATATGGATAGCCGCCTAAAATACATTGAAGAAATACAGATGCTTGTGGAGGAGTTCAAAAGAGAACAACCGGAAGCATATGCCGCCAGAGACAAATTTAACGATATGGTATATCAGGACGGTGCACTAAGCACTAAAATTAAGCGTTTAATGGCTATGTCTACAGCGATACGAATAGAATGTCCCGGTTGTATTGTTTATCAAACCAAACTCGCGGTAGAAGCCGGGGCTAATAAAAGAGAAGTGGTCGAAGCCGCATCTGTTGCTTCCGCAATGGGTGGTACCAGCGCTTCTTCCAATTTCCCGATTGTTGTCCAAACGATGAAAGAGCTCGGCAAATGGTAGAAATTCAATATATAAATTAAATGACGGGAATAAGGATGTGGATATGTCGTGCTATTTCAGACATATGCAATCTATACCGGAAGAAGCGGGAATAACGGTCACTCAGGATAATAAAAAGGAGATTGACCGCAAAATCCATGAAATAGTGGATGTATCCTATAAAAACTGCCCTGAGGCTTGGAGAGCAATAAAAGCCGGCACTGCCGATGCCGAACAGCGATCCGCTTTTGTGGCAAAGCTAAAAGAAGCCTTGGGAAACGTTCTGTTATTCATCAATTACTTTGCAAGGAGTAAACAATTATGGATTCGAATACACTGATAGGCAAGGCATTGGAATTAAACAGCCTGACCGAGTATCAGGAGGGTGCGGTAGTATCCAGAACCATCGTAGATAAGAAAACGGGAACCATTACGCTGTTTGCCTTCGATAAAGAGCAGGGATTGAGTGAGCACACCGCTCCGTATGACGCCTTCGTATATGTCGTAGATGGAGAAGCTGAAGTTACTATAGCAGGAAATAGTCTACCGGTCAGGCAGGGCGAATTTATAATTATGCCGGCAAACTATCCGCATTCATTAAGGGCAATACAACGATTCAAAATGGCACTGGTAATGATACGTTCTTCATAGCTTATTATAAAAACCGACGATTCAATAATGGGTGCCGCTAATTTATTATTTATATGTCTTAATCTTCCACAGTAAACGCCGGAAGAGGCAAAGTCAGGAGTGATAACGGTCAGGGCAGCGTTAATAAAGTCCAGATACAGGATCCTGCTCCTTTCCAGCCATAACTTAAAACATCACATCTGTACTTTAGCAAGCAAGGAGCAGCGGGCAGCAATATGATTCCCTGCTACTCCTCTATTTAATAACTGTTTTCAATTATATAATACCGATGTAATATTAATCACATACAAATCATGCCCTTAACTGTAAGATAAAGTTTATTAAACAATCCATTTTCCATTTAATAAGACAGGGTTATCATGAATATCATATATACGGTTGCATCATTTTTATTGTTGCTAAGCATAGTTATAGTGACTTCGTGCACAAATAAAACGGAGGGTAATGATATGGATAATAACGTCAACAGCGATTATAAATATGCTACTTTTGCCGGCGGTTGTTTCTGGTGTATGGAGCCGCCTTTTGAGGAGTTGGAAGGAGTTACGGATGTAATAACCGGTTATACCGGCGGCGATACCGAAAACCCCAGCTATGAACAGGTATGCTCCGGAACTACCGGGCACTACGAAGCAATACAGATTACATATGACCCGCAAAAGATAAGTTACGGAAAACTGCTGGATGTCTTTTGGAGGCACATCGACCCAACGGATGAAGGCGGGCAGTTTGCAGACCGCGGTTCGCAGTACCAAACGGCTGTTTTTTATCATGATGATGCCCAAAAAGAGGCTGCCGAAGTGTCCAAAAAAGCCCTTGATAATTCCGGCAGGTTCGATAAACCGATAGCCACCAAAATATTACCCCATACCGTTTTCTATCCGGCGGAGGATTATCACCAGGACTACTACAAAAAGTCTTCTACCAGGTACTACCTCTACAAAAAGGCTTCCGGACGCGAGGATTATCTTAATAATTTATGGGATGAGCAGAAAAGATGGGAGGATTTTGTTAAACCATCCGAAGAGGAATTACGTGAGGCATTGAGCCCGCTGCAATATAAAGTTACACAGGAAAACGGTACCGAACAGGCTTTCAATAACGAATACTGGAACAATCACGAAGAAGGCATCTATGTCGATATCGTCTCGGGAGAGCCGCTTTTCAGTTCCACAGACAAATTCGACTCGGGAACCGGCTGGCCCAGCTTTACCAAACCGCTGGAAGCGGATAATATTATAGAGCTGAAAGATAAAAGCCTGTGGATGGAGAGGGTTGAAGTCAGAAGCAAATACGGTGACTCGCATCTGGGGCACGTTTTCGATGACGGACCCGAGCCTACCGGAAAACGTTACTGCATAAACTCCGCCGCCCTGCGCTTTATTCCAAAGGATAACCTTTTCGAGGAAGGCTACGGAGAGTATGAATATCTCTTTGAGGGGTAGCTTGTCAATTTAGTTTGCAGGATTGATTTCTTATTTGGGAGCCATCGACTTGATTCCGGTGGCTTTTGTTATTTTCTACCGGATTCAGGGTGAAATAGCCATCATTGACAACCCCTACCGCACAGTGTAAATTATTTACAAATTCGCTTGATAAGGAGTCTTTTATATGGAGACAACTGAGATATCGCCGAAATCGAGATTAGCCGTTTCGTTATTCGCCTGGTTTTTGGGGGCTTTCGGAGTTCATCGCTTCTACCTCGGCAAGATAGGCACAGGACTGTTGATGCTTTTTACCATAGGTGGACTTGGCATATGGGCACTGGTGGATTTTATAATGGCTGTTGCCGGTGTTATGAAAGATAAAGACGGCAAGGTAATCAAGAACTGGGAATAAATAACTTTCAGATTGTGAGATAAAAAGAAGCCGCCTGCTTAGGAGAACTATTAGCAAGCGGCTTCGAGTCATATTACAGGAGTT
>JAAYAZ010000166.1 GCA_012719115.1 Dehalococcoidales bacterium | reverse complement strand
TTATGCATAAGTTTATAGACTTCTACAATTTTATCTTCTTCCGGGGACAAATCTACTTGTATTTTAGCCATGATTTATATATCTCCATATAACACAATATAACATAGAGTTATATGGATGTCAAGGTGTATTATTATATATATGTTTTGAAAGTAAGATAAATAATTATTAGGAAATTTGAAGGTAAGAAGCTGAACTGGATTAATTAAATAATCCATAGAAACTGGTATTGCCCGGCTTTACTTATCTGTCATGCTGGAATCCCGATTTATCGGGATGGAGCATCTTGGGAAGGGGCATAAATATATTTTTATAAACCCTCATCAGTCTCATTTCATTCGACAGCTTCCCCCAAGGGAAGCCGTTTTTTCCGCCACCCAGGATTCTTCGATCGTTACACTCCCTCCAGAGTGACAATTTAATCGTTTGTCTATTTGCTATATACGTAAACATAAGGGCGGACGACCATTGGTCGCCCCTACGATTTATACTCTTTCTTTTTAAGTTCTTTTTGTATCGAAGTGCAAACCAGTCCTTTATCCGCCATCTCAGCCACACAGCGGTTGCAATGGTCGCAGTCGGTAGCAGTAATCTCTTCAGCCTGTAATTTTTTAACAAAATCCGGGTCTCTGATGATGGCACGTCCAACCTGCACGAACTCGAAGCCTTCCTGTAAAAGTGTATTCATATTATCCAGCGAGCAAACACCGCCGATATAGATAACCGGTATTTTAACGGCATCTTTTATACGTTTTGACTGCTCCAAAAGGAATAATTCTTTGAACGGTATTTCTTTAACTATGAAGCGCCCGAACAATGCCATACCGATTTTGGTTAAAGGATTCTTTTCAGATTTCACGTATTGAAGGATGGGAACCTGTCCTCGCATCATATAAAAGGAAGTGCGGGCAGTGAAGCCGCAACTGGGAACGAGGGCGGAAGCTCCTGCCTCTTCAAAACATCTTGCAACTTCTACCGCATCGTCTATGCTTAAACCGTTTTTAAAGCCGTCATATAGATTCATCTTGACGATTACCGGATAGTCTTCCTCGACCACCTCTCTGACATGCCTGATTACCGATGCGGGGAATCTTAAGCGGTTTTCCAGCAAGCCTCCGTATTCATCTTTGCGTCTGTTTGTCCAGGGAGATAAAAACTGGCTTAAAAGGTAGCCGTGTCCGGCATGGATTTCTACGGCGTCGAATCCGGCGTATATAGCCATTTTTGCCGCTTTGCCGAAGTCCTCTTTGACTCTTATCATATCCTCTTTGGTCATCTCACGGCAGATACTGTATCTGAAAAGGCACAGTTTGCGTGATGGCCCGATGGGTGTTTTGCCGATGGCGCTTTTATTGGCAAAGAATCCGCAGTGTCCCAGTTGAACCGAGGCGGCGGCGCCCTCTTTATGCACCGCATCCGTCAGTCTTTTAAGTTGAGGCAGAATCTCCGGGCGCATCCACATTTCATGGTCGAAGGCAAGCCCATCATTTGAAACGGCACAATAGGAAACGGTGGTCATAGCAGCGCCGCCGGCGGCAACACTCCTGTGGTGTTCGATTAAGTCATCCGATGGGGTGGAGTGGGGGGACATTCCTTCGAAACAGCCTGCACGAATGATGCGGTTGCGCAGTTCAATCCCTGCTATTTTGGCGGGAGTAAAAACCTTCGAATCGTTTGTTTGGGGTTCCTGTTGCATGCTTAAATCTTTTCTACTTTGAGTACCTGCGGCGCACAATCGACAGCCCGCCGAAAGCAGGGGTTAGTAGTTGCACTTCGATAATATCTCCGGTCAATAGCTTATCCACTCCCTCGGGTATGCAGATAAAACAGGTGGCGTTGGCAATCGATTGCAGGCGGCTGCGGTTTTGATAGGGTGTAACTCTATATTCCCCGTCCTTATATGCCAGCACGGCGGATTTAAACTCTGCCCAATCACGGTGGCGGCTTGCCACGCTTTTGGTCAATCTGGCAAATACTGTCGGCAGCGGATGCCTTTTCTGCCCTTCCATTCTGAGTATTCCCGGCAGCGCCAGTTGTAAAAAAGCCATTTCGTTACTGGCAGGACCTCCCGGCAGGCAGAAGACCGGTTTATTATTCCACAACCCGAAAGAAACTCCTTTTCCCGGGCCTATGCGTACATTAGCAAATTTTTTGTGCCATTTTAGTTCATCGAGTATGCCGACTGTCAGGTCGCGCTCGCTG
>JAAYAZ010000013.1 GCA_012719115.1 Dehalococcoidales bacterium | reverse complement strand
GAACCCGCAGAGCACGGATTAGAAACATGTTATCAAGAATATTGGACAGGCGACCTCGAAAAAATATTTTCTGATTGAGATTCATGCATCTAAACTGTTTTTATCACCCCCCCCTGTTAGTAAGGTCGAGGGGAAGCCATTATACTTATACATTCTCTTTTCGACATCCCACCCTTTGACGCTGCCTCTATCGCCAAGTATAATTAGCTCATCAAAAAGTGCGCCTGTAGCTCAGTGGATAGAGCACTGGTCTTCGAAACCAGGTGTCGTGGGTTCGAATCCCCCCGGGCGCGCCATTTTTAACCGTCGATTATCAGGGAGAAATAATATGATATATAGCTTTTCAGAACTTACGGAATTATATCAGTCTAATGTTTCTTCCGTTACCAGAACAGAAGACTATTTCAATACAGATGATTATCGCAGGTTGGAAAAAGAAAACGAAAACGCCTATGAGAGAATCAAGCCAACCTGTAATTCCCTTGTAGAAATATTGCAGGGAAAAACAGGGGGTGAAGATATTGCACTGCCCGGCATTGAAAAAAGAGTTGGTTTTTATAATTGCGTACTGAAAAAGCAATCAAGAGAAATGCTCTCATCTGACTTAAGAGATTACATCGATGATGTTATACAAAGCTCTTTTCTGCTGGGGCTAATAAGCCATCTATACCTCTACGATAACCCTTCCCGCAGCGAATTCGAAAATGTGGATGCTCCTGCCGTTATGAAACAACTGGCTCCGCGTATGATGAACTCCAGCGGTAAAATGAGAAAATACAACAGGAAGCTCAATACCATCCCGATTCTGATTTTCGAGCATTACTTGGATAACCAAATTACCCCATTGCTGAACGAACAGTTAAATCTGGGATTACTTCGATGTGTCTCTGCACGAAATTACTTCACTAACCTGTTTTTTTTCGGCTGTCGCTTCGGTGAAATGCTCGATAACGAAACGAGGATGTAAACAACCCTCGATTCAATTCCTTTTTCTTAAAAAAGAATAGACTGACTTTTTCACATTGATTCAATTTAGACATTTATTATTATTTCTCTATAATCTATTTTCAAATGCAGAACGGATTATATCAAAATTACCTCTAAAATCAGGCGTATTACTTGACCTTTTAGCTTATAATAAGCATAATAGTTTGCGAGGTTGGGTTTGTGAAGAATCCATATAAAGTTTTAGGAATTATATTATCCATAGCCGGCGCAGTACTTGCGCCTGTTTTCTACTTCTTTTTTTTATCGGCGCCGCTTACGGCCGTTGCCCTTTCCGCCGTTATAATTGGATTAGCCAGTTTCTTTTTAGCAAATTCCAGGCCTAATATTTCGCCGGAGGCATGCCAAATCCTGTTAAAAACCGGAATGGAAAACACCGCCGCTCTTTTGGAAGAAATCGGAATCAGAAACAAAGCGATTTATTTACCTGCCAGAATGAGAGACGGCTATCCGCAGGCGATAGTGCCCATCAACGATCATTATACGCTAGACAATATTAAAGATAAGCTACCGGGTCGTTTGATTGTAAGATACGGGCCCGGTGCAGATGATATGGCAATCGCGGTTACAACGCCCGGCAGCATCAACCTCGAAATGCTTGAGCATATACCCGGTCCAAACGCCTATGACATAGAATCAGCCATCAGCTATATTTTAACCGGAGTTCTGGATATTGCCAACAGTGTGAAGGTTGATATAACCGGTTCCCGCGTAAATGTGGAAATTAAAAACGCTAAAATGGGTTATGAAGAAATCTGGTACTATTATTGTCTGGGCAGTCCGCTTGCTTCCATAGCCGCGGCTATTTCAAGTGAAGCTCTGCAAAAACCGGTTCGCATATTTGAAGAGAAGGAGCAAGCCGGTAAATACCGCATTGTATTAGAGGTTTTAGCTTGAGGATTTATAACAGGCTGATTATTTCTCTGGCAATTGCCCTCAGTTCTGTCAACATTTTTTTAGCTTTTTTGGGGCAGGATGACATATCTATATATTTTATTGTAAATGCCATTGTCTATTTGATAATAACTCTACTGTACGTTTATCTTAATCCCAGAGCAAAATTCGCCCTAAATAGCTTAAGCGCTATTATATTCGTTGCATTTTTAGCAGTTGTAACTATGGAAGTAATTGAAATACTGAAATGAGTTATCAGGTTAAACCGATGGGAAAGAAATTTATTGCAATATGCACACTTCTGGTTGTGATAGTTTGCGCTCCGGCAGCTCCTATTTTTGCCGATGAAATCGAACGCCATGAAGACCCCGACGCCGCCAGTCAGATATTCAACGAAATCTCTTTACTGCGTTATTATTCCGATTCCTTAGATACTATTTTACAAAAACAACCTCAAGAAACGGAAAACGCACTTGAGATAATGCCTTTTGCCAACATTCCCGAGGATTTAAGTGGCGCAACGAGTGATTTTAGCGATTACGGAATAGCTCTATCATATTCGGTCTATGAAATTGACTTGCTATGGCACAGTGAAGCGGAATTGTTAAATCGCTTTCTATTGGATGATGCTGAAAATTTGCGCGATGAGATAATCGATTCATTACCTAAAGCATACGATGAATATCAACAGCTTTTTTATACGGTAGAGTCGATAGGCGCTTATCTTTCGATAGGAGAAATTTCGTCCCAAAGTGACTTAAAAACTCTATATAATGAAATTATCGATAAATTGAATCGCATAGAAAGCATGCTGGATTTGTTCAATCGCCCGTTGATAGACCCGGGGCATAATGAAGACTATCTGCCCACTGCGCTTTCACTGACTATCGTAGAGAATGAAGCATTTGTTGGCGATGAAATCAATATAACGTTAAAATTAACTTCAAATGACGCACCTCTACCCGATAGAACAGTGATTCTGGCATTAAACGGAGCACACTATCAAACCGTAAATACCGACCAGCAAGGATATTATCAAGGACAATTAGCGTTACCTTACTGGTATATGCCCGAAATAGAAATTCAGGCAGTCTATTACCCGGAGGGGCAGGATATCGGTGTATATCTTGGTGCTACCAGCCCGATTTCAACGTTAAAACTTAAATATTACACGGCAAACCTTAATTTATCGGTTGAAGGGCATATATATCCGGGCCAATCGCCAATGTTATACGGGAGTCTCAATTATAAAGACTCCCCTGTTCTGAACGACCGTTCGTTTAATGTATATCTTGAAGATGAATTGATTGATAACATAATCTCTTCAACATCTTTTGAATCTTCGATCAAACTCCCAACTGATATTGAATTGGGGAGGCATACAATAATCGTATCATCTGCAGCCAGCGGACGTTATGCGCCTGTCATTTCTTATTACAATATCAATGTAACTCAAGCAGAGGTATTTCTGGACTTAGTTTTACCGAATATATCTGTTATACCCGGAAGTATTAAATTAAACGGAGAACTGTATTCTGAAATAGGTCCTCTTGATAATGCTTTTATTACTTTCGAGATCAACGAAAAAATAACGCAGGTTTACGGCTCTGGAGATGGAACCTTTAGCGGACAGATAAAAAAGGGCATGGAGATTAGTTTGCTCGGATACCAACAGATTAACGTGCAGATTCAACCGGCCGAACCATGGAATGCCCCTTTGGAAAAAACTTTCAATATATACGTAATCAATATAGCTAACCTCGGGATTATTCTGGCTGTTTTAATAATTATCACCGTTATTCTTCGTTTGAATATACGTAAACGCAGCAGATTTTATTCGAAACCAATATTCGGAAACATAGAAGATTCGCCTCCCGTACCGATATCTTTAATAAAATCCGGAACCGATAAAGATACTATAATCTTATGGAAAAAACAGCCTAAAGACGGCATTTTTATCAATATTGTTGAATGGTATGCCAGAACTTTAAAACTTATTGAAAAAATAACCGCCGCAATACTTAAACCCCATCAGACACTAAGGGAGTATGCCGAAGAGAATAGCCCGAAACTGGGATTGTTAAACAAACTTTTTCTTGATTTTACTCTATTTGTTGAGAAAATATTATATTCCGCCCATAAACCGACCGAGGAGGATGCAGCTGTAAGCCGCCGCTTCTCTGATTCTATCAGGAATGAGAGGCTTTAAAATGAGAAATTCCAGCCTCGTTATTACAGTTATAGGAATAATACTGGTAGTTTCCCTTCTGGGCATTCTCTTTTACCCATCGGCCAGCGACTTTATGGAAAGTAACAAAGCATGGAACGGTATCAATTCTTTTATTAAAGATTTTAAGGCAGAGAATTCTGATTCCGTTGTTAACATCTCCCCGGACAATCAACAACAAGTCTTTGTCTCCATTCCATATACGGACTATTCTTCTGAGGAACTGGAAAGGATTGGTGAATTTGTTTCTAACGGAAATCTTCTTTTACTTCTTGACGACTTCGGATACGGAAACAGCCTATTGGAACATATGGAGATAGAAGCCCGTTTCAGTAACTCACTTCTGCTTGACCCTCTTTTTAACTATAAAAACCAGTATTTACCGCGCATCACCGAATTTTCAACTGATGTTAAGGAGACCGGCATAGAGGCAATAACCCTAAATCATGCTTCTACTCTAATTAACGTTGGGCAGTCACATATAATAGCCCTATCATCGTCTGCCAGCTTTGAAGACGTTAACCGCAATGGACTGCAGGATGAAGAAGAGCCATCAGGACCTTTTACAGTTGCCGCTGAATATGATTACGGCAGAGGTAAGGTAGTTCTACTTTCCGACCCCAGTATTACAATCAACACTATGGTAGGTTACAATAACAATTACGAATTTATAAATTACCTAGTTAATCTTAACGGAACTCCTGATAAAATAATCCTCGACAGGGCACATATTACAAAAACGCCTCTGGATGTTTCCAAGATTAATACTGAGCAACTAATGATAATTTTGAACAATAACTATGTAATATTAGGAATGGTAGTTCTTATTTTTATTTTTACAACCGCTTACGCATTCAGGAAGGAGGAAGTATTTGGCTAATATGAACATTGAAAAAGCTTCGGAGATTTTCGGCAAAATCAAGCAGGAGATAAACAAGGCAGTAATCGGCAAGGATGAAATTATAAAGGCACTGATGTTAGGACTTATTGCCGGAGGGCATGTTCTCATTGAAGGTCCTCCCGGTTCAGGCAAAACAACCATAGCTAAAAGTTTCGCAAAAACCATCGGAGGCACTTTTAAAAGAATACAGTTTACACCGGATATGATGCCCGCTGATATCACGGGTTTTAATCTCTATTCCACACAGGGTACTTATTCATTTATCGAAGGTCCCATCTTTGCAAATATAATACTGGCAGATGAACTTAACAGAACGACTCCCCGCACGCAATCAGCTCTTTTGGAAGCTATGCAGGAGCATCAGGTCACCATAGAAGGGAAAACGCTAACCCTAAAACTTCCATTTATGGTTGTTGCGACACGGGTTCTTGCCGGAGGAGAAGGAACATACCCGCTTACCGATGTACAGATGGACCGTTTTATGCTACGTGTTTTCAGTCAATATTTATCCAAGGATGAAGAAGCGCTTATAATAAACGGAATAGATGCGATAGATACCCCTGATATAAATACGGTAACAACACCGGACGAAATTATTAAATTACAGCAGTTAACAAAACAGGTACACGTTTCCCCTGATATCGTAAATTATATAACCGCTATTGTTCATAGCATCCGCAAAGACCCTGATGTAGCCTATGGTTTGAGTACCAGAAGCGGCATTTCTATCTTTAAAAGCGCCAGAGTATTTGCAGCATTAGACGGCAGGGATTACGTTATACCCGATGACGTTAAACGACTGGCATATTTTGCCATCGAACACCGGTTACGCATTAAACCGGAGGCAGAGATGGATGATATTACGCCTCGTATGGTAATAAACAAGGCACTCAATTCTATACCGGTGCCTAAATTTGATATGTAAATAATATTTATATGAAATTAATGATTTTTGTTTCAAAAATTTATGTTATCGTAGCCTTACTGTTTGCTGCGATTCTTTCGCCGTCCAATTTTTCTATTATTCCGATAGCACTTCTGGCGCTGTACATTTTTCAATGGCACAGAGTTTTTTCGCATCTTATCGATGTGCTTACCCAATACTTTATGTTTTTTGCAGTAACACTATTGTTCACCACTCTAATCCCTGAGTATTATGCGCCATTAGCAGCACTGCCGGTATTGCCGATAATAAATCAAAGCATGCTAAAATATTCAAATGCGCTAAAATCTTACCGCCCACATAACAAACGCCGCCCGACAACTCTTTATATGGCACTATCTATAATAACCCTAACGACATTGGCAATATAT
>JAAYAZ010000165.1 GCA_012719115.1 Dehalococcoidales bacterium | reverse complement strand
GACCTTTTAGCGAATCCGTGTCGATGATGGCATACAACCCTTTTATCCTGTCCGCCTTGTCTTTCCGAAGCAGCTTCGATACCAGTTCTTTTTCAATGGTGTAGAGTTCGAAGCGCGCTTTTTCGAACTTGTCAGAATCCAATTCGATACCGGGTGTTTTTGCCATTTCTTCGACTACTCGCAGGGATTGCTCGATTCTGTGGCTGTTGGCAATGATTGTTGAGTGCAAATCTCTTTTCTCAAATTGCTGTGGTACTTTTATATCGGCGCCGACATCGGAATCCGCCTGTCTTGCCTGCAATAGCTGCTTTTTGAAAGAAAAATCGACATATTCAAGATTGTGTCTGATTGTTTTTAGCTTTTTGGATAGTGTGGCATCATTGAGGATTAACCTTGCAATGTCTTCAAGCAAACGAAGACTTTCATCGATGCGGTTTAAGTTAGCATCAATAATACGCAGGGTCTGTTTTGATAGTCCTTCGGATGAGTCCACTTTTTACTCCGGAATTACTGGCAATCTAGAAATACGTTTAATTTTAACACAAGCGGGGTGGTGTGGGAAATGATTTTTTAATACTTATAATTCAGGACAGCCTTTAGGAATTGCTTGATTGTGAAACCACAAACGGCTTTTGCCATTTATATGCGTAGCGGGGTAATTAGATTGCATCGTTGAGATTGCTTTGTCCGCCTGCGGCGTCCTCGCAAAGACATTTTACTGTCATATTGAGTTCGTGGTGGTCGAACGAAGCCCCGATAAATCGGGATTTTGTTTCGCCAAGCGAAAACTTAATATCCGGGGTGGGTATTAAGGTATTACCACTTGATGCCGCAGATGCCTTTGTGCTATTTCTCCCCACCCCCCGGATTCTTCTCCCGATAAATCGGGATCTGAATGACAATTTTATTGTTAACCACGTAGGGACGGGCATTGCCCGTCCGCCAGGTACGGTAACATAAAGGCGGACGACCATTGGTCGTCCCTACGTTTTTATTTGCCATTGCAAGGAGTCCTAATAAATCCGTTCATGGTGAGCCTGTCGAACCACGAAGCAATCTCTATCGTTCAATATAGTCAGGGCTACGCTTTATTAATATATATATGCTTAGCGGGTAATTAGATTGTATCGGAGAGATTGCTTCGCTTTTCCTTCGGAAAAAATCGCAACGACGATTTTATTTGTCATGCGGTCTATTCGAGAAAGATTGCTTTGTCTGCCTGCGGCATCCTCTCAACGACAACTGTAAATAGGGGCAGGAAGAAGCACTCCGCGATTCTCTTCCTTTCGAAAAGGGAGATTAAGAGGGATTTTACAGGTTACCGGAATCAATGGAGCAACCCGCAGCAAATCTCCCTCATTCCCTCTTTTCCAAAGAGGGCAGATACCATAGCTTGTGTGTCATATCTGCTAACGGCAAACGGCTTGAATGTGTCATCCCTCCACCGCATCCCTGTAGTGCTCGATTCGTGTGGGTTTACTATTGTGGTCCAACTCTACGGCTATGAAGTCAATCCGCCAGTTTGATTCCAGTTTATCTTTTTCATCAAGATAGGTATAGGCGGTTTCAATCAGGTGCTTTTTCTTGATTTGTGATATAGATTCCTCAGGTGTGCCGAACAGGTTTCCGGTCTTGGTGCGAACTTCCGTAAATACGATGTAATCATTTTCCTGTGCGATGATATCGATTTCCCCGCAGGGGCAGCGGTAATTGATTTCTATAATACCCAGCCCGTTGTTTTTGAGGTATTCTGCGGCAAGGGTTTCTCCCAGTTTGCCGACTTCTTTACGCGACAGTTTCAACGCAGATACATTCCTTTTATCGGCTGGAAGGTGCGGCGGTGGATGGGGCAGGGTCCGAGTTTGTTGATGCAGGATATATGTTCGGCGGTCCAGTAACCTTTGTGTTTACATAATCCATACCCGGGGTACAACTCATCCATTTCGTTCATCAGCCTGTCTCTGGATACTTTTGCCACAATAGAGGCGCAGGCAATCGAGAAGCATAACCCGTCTCCGTGGGGGATACCTTTCTGAGGAATAGATACTTCGGGTAATTTAAGGAAGTCTATCAATAGAGTGTCCGGTTGCGGGTTCAGTTGTTCTATAGCCTGCTTCATTGCCATTTTGGTAGCCTGAAGGATGTTTACAACATCTATAATTTCGTTTGATACAATACCGATTCCGCAGGAGACAGCGTTATCACTTATAAATGAATATAGATATTCCCGTTTTTCCATAGTGAGCAGTTTGCTGTCCATTATCTGCTCTGTCCAGTCTCCGTTGGTATCAGGAGGCAGAATAACAGCCGCCGCTACTACAGGCCCTGCCAAACAACCGCGTCCTGCTTCATCAACACCTGCTATGTAGCAGAACCCCTGTGATGACAGCAACTGCTCTTCATCGAATGTCGGTTTACAAACAGCTTTCAATAAAAATCCTTTCAGGAGATTGCAATCTGTCTATTATACATATTTCAATTATTATTTGCTCGAGATTAAATAGTTAATTATATGAATCAGTATTTATATGCATTACCGAAAACCTGTATAACATCTGGCTGCTCCAGCGTTCTAACAACTTGATTGTATCCAGAGGATTTTCGGTTCTTGATTTTTCATCTGCTTCCCAGTTTTCATAGCGTTTTAAAACAAGTCTGTCCTGGGCTGTGATATGTCGTTTGAGCAATTCTTTTCTTCTGGCTACAAAATTGCCGTATTTCAAAAAATACCAGTCCTGTATTACAAAGAAGGTTGATTTATAAAGTTCCTTCATTGCATTTGCCGATTGCAGGAAATCTTTATCATATATCAGGGCATGTCTGCTGGTATGATTGATATATGTAAGAGTAGCCATAGCATTGTTGCGGATATCCAGAGCTGATATCGGACCGATAACATCGTTTGCATTTCCATATAAAATGCGGCTGCCGTAGTGAAAAGACACCAGGTCGTATCTCGGCCATATTCTGATTTCATCAAGGCTGCCTAAGTATCCGCAGGCACAATATTTATCAGGCATGTTGTTAATAATATCACGATACAGTGTAATATCATCCGATGTCACTTTATCGAGAATAACGTTTATATCCACATCACTTTCAGCATTTGAATCGTCTCTTGCTCTGCTTCCTACCAGTGCCACCAGCAGCAATCTGTCGCCAAAAGTATTTTCAAGGCTTTCAAGGAGTGTGTCCAACCATTTGTCCAGTTCAAAATTATTCGACATTTTATTTCCGTTTTTTGCACTAAAAGTGTAATAAGATATCCGTATTAACTCATCAACGCGTCAGGAGTTTCGATTATTCCTCCCCCCAGCACCTCATCCCCGCGGTAAAAAACTATAGATTGTCCCGGAGTTATTGCCCACTGGGGTTGTTCGAATTCGACTTCGCAGTCGTTATCGTTAAGTCTTATTTTAACGGGTGACTGGGGAGCTCTGTAACGGATTTTGGCTGATATTTGTTCCATTCGAGAGGGGACGTCCCCGGATATCCATGTTAGGTTGCCAGCACGCAACCTTGTTAAAAAGAGCCGGTCGCGTTCACCGAGTATGACAGTATTATTTGCCGCGTCGAGTTTGACGATATATCTTCTGCCGCTAGCGGATAATCCGAGCCCCTGTCTTTGTCCGATGGTATAATAAGCCAATCCGCGATGCTCTCCGATTATCTCTCCATCTACATCGAGTATATTACCACTTTCCGTATCTACATTTTCACTTATAAATTTATCAAAATCATTATTCGGAATAAAACAAATGTCCTGGCTTTCGTGTTCTATAACGGTATCGATTCCCAGTCCGACAGCGATTTTTTTTACCTCTGCTTTTGATAAACCGCCCAATGGCATAAGTAAATATTTTAACTGCTCCTGTTTTAGCATATAGAGAAAATATGACTGGTCTTTAACAGAATCGATTCCTTTTAACAGTTTAAATCCCTCTTCTGTCTCTAGAATACGCCCATAATGGCCGGTTGCTAAAAGGCTCGCTCCATATTCTTTCGCTTTCTCCAGCAGGGCATTGAACTTAATATAATAATTGCAAAGGACACAGGGGTTGGGGGTTTTACCGACTCCGTAATTATGACAGAAAGGCTGAATTATCTTTTTACTGAATTCAGTCTTGAGGTCTACCACGTGGTGGGGTATATTAAGTTTTTCTGCAATCTGTGCGGCTGTATCGATTTTTTTATTGGTGTATTCAGAAATAGACATTGTGATGCCGAAAACATCATACCCCCGGTCTTTTAACAGTAGAGCGGCAACAGCGGAATCGACTCCACCGCTCAAGGCGATAGCTATGCTTTTCATTCCACCGTCTTTTCTCCCATATCTTTATCTGCTGTAGTATCAGGTGTAGACTCTCCGGTTCCTTCAGAAGAATAGTTGTCCTCGATCTCGATTTCTGCCCCATTTCTTTTATTTAATAACTGGCGTACCTTTTGCCAGATTTCACGAGCAATGTCCTCTTTGTTTTTAGAAGCATCGATTACCAGCCACCTATCCGGCTCTTTAGCTGCCAGTTCAAGATAACCTTTGCGTATCCGGTTATGGAATGTGAGGCTTTCTTTTTCGAAGCGGTCGCGTTTTTGCCCGCGTTTTCGAGCCAGTCCCACACCGGGCAGAATATCCATAAGTATTGTCAGGTCGGGTTTTAATCCACCGGTAGCCAAATTATTTACCATTTCGACCGTTTGCATATCAAGCTCCCGCCCGAACCCCTGGTAAACCACGGTAGAATCCGTAAAGCGGTCGCAGATGACTACTTTACCTTCTTGAAGCGCCGGATTTATAACGGTTTCAACCAGATGACTGCGTGAAGCGTTAAAAAGCAGCAACTCGGAAAGGGGAGAGATGGGTGATGTCTGCCACTTGAGGCACTTTGTAATATCCTCTCCCAGCGGGGTGCCGCCCGGTTCTCTGGTCTGAATCGCCGGTATTTCGTCTCGGGTAAGCAGTTTATGAAGAACGTTCGATTGGAAGCTTTTTCCGCTTCCCTCACAACCTTCGAATGTAATGAATAAAGACATAATCAGGATTCCTTAAAGATACTTACCCGCCGGTTGGGTTCTCTGCCGGTGCTCTTGGATAAAAGGTTATTTCTTTCGGCCACAATGTGCTGCAGGCGCCGGATGTAGGCACTCTGCGGGCTGAGCTCGATGACTTCATCGCTTTCTCTGGCAATGTCGATTGCCTTTTCGGCTTCTTTAATAGCCATTCCCAGGGCATCCCCTCTGCCTTCACTTTTATTTATAATAGCAGCCGGATGAATTGTAGCCAGCATTTGTTTTAATTGTACCGGAGTATGCTTGCGCAGAACGTATACAGGCAGGTTCGCCGATTCCGCATCGCGTATTTTCTGAGGCCTGTTGCGGTAATAGGTCTTGGAGGTTATCATCATATCCGCATCTCTTAGATTATCCACTATATTTAAAGCTATATGCAGGTCCTTGGCAGCCTGTTCCAGCCGGATGCGGTTTATACCGAAGGGATAGAGTTTGGGGGAAGGCTGTCTTCTAACGGAAACCTCGCCTTTTTCCTTGGAATGCTTTTCTTTTATATTTAAAGGCTCTTCTTTTTTTATAACTACATCACCGTTTTCGTCCAAAGAACGTATTTCCGTAGCTACCGGAAAACCCCTTAGCAGAGCATCGATAGAATCACCGACATCAGGGTGTACGGCAACCTGATACCTGTCCTGTATCTCGACTACTATATTAAAGGTCGGAGGGGATTTGCGTTCCAATATAGTCTTCTGGGTACCTCGCCTTTTTGCCTCTTCATCTCCCAGTGTGACCGCCTGTATGCCGCCCACCAGATCGGAAAGGGTCGGGTTTAGCATCAGGTTCTCAAGCGTATTGCCGTGTGCCGTCCCGATAAGCTGAACACCGCGCTCGGCAATCGTCCTTGCTGCCTGTGCTTCCAGTTCAGTGCCTATTTCATCGATGATAACTACTTCCGGCATATGGTTTTCCACTGCCTCAATCATTACAGCATGCTGCATATTGGGTGTAATTACCTGCATACGGCGTGAACGTCCGATGGCCGGGTGCGGAATATCTCCGTCACCGGCGATTTCATTGGATGTATCCACTATTACGACGCGTTTATTCATATCGCCGGAAAGCACACGTGCCGCTTCGCGTAGCATGGTAGTCTTTCCGATGCCGGGGCGTCCCAATAGTAAAACACTTTTATCGGATTGCACCAGGTCTTCGATGATTTTTATAGTACCGAATACAGCGCGTCCGGCACGGCAACTTAAGCCCACAATCTTCCCCTTACGGTTGCGTATAGCCGAAATACGATGCAGAGTGCGCTCAATGCCGGCACGGTTATCGTCTCCGAAATTGCCTATTCTCGACGTAACATAATCGATATCTTCCTGAGTTACTTCCTGATTGCTGAGGCATATATCACGGTTTGGGAAGCGCGCTTCGGGGAAACGACCCAGGTCAAGTACGATTTCCAGCAGGGCGTTTATGTCTTCCTGTTGCTGTAAAGGTTGACGTATGTGCGGAGGCAGAATCTCCAGAAGAGCGTTAAGCTCTTCATCAGTTACCTTTGGCAAAATTTCCCTCCCCTAATTTCTACCATCCTCTCGATGCTAACAGCTGGTCTTCGGGTATCTGTTTGATTTCGATTCCGGGCATTGCCTCTCCGAGGTCTTTGCTGACCTCGGCAAT
>JAAYAZ010000164.1 GCA_012719115.1 Dehalococcoidales bacterium | reverse complement strand
GTTCCCATAGCGGCAACCAGCCACTTACCCGGCAGGTTTTCTAATATTGACATTGAAGAGGCAACATAGTGCTGGTTGCGCCCGCCGATGCCGCATTTTTCGGGCAGAACCGGCGTGGTTTCCCCGCCGATTATTAAAGCATCGTATTCACCGTATTTTCCGTTTAATATTTCGAATGCCCTGTTTACGGCAACCGCCGTTGTTTCCCCCCTCTGCCCGGAGGTGATAATTAAAGGATTAAACCCCGATTCTAAGGCTTTTCGCCTCATCACTTCTAGAGTCAAATTGCTATCGGCAATAATATGGTTATAACAGTTATCAAGTTGTTTGGGAGTTTCCGGAATTTTACCTTCCGCTCCGTTACGCAGCAATGTAATGACATTCGACAGCAATTTATCGATGAGGTCATACTTTTCCAGAACAAAAAGGGCATCGGCAAAGGTTGTTGCATCGGGATAAGTAGGACCGGAGGCTATCGCTGAAAGGTCGTTGCCGATGACATCCGATATTATCAGTGTTATCACTCCGGCAGGAGAAAAATAATGCCCCAACCGGCCGCCCTTGACGCGTGACAGGTGCTTGCGAACGGTATTTATTTCCCCGATTTCCGCCCCGCAGCACAGCAGTTTAGCGGTAACAGTTTGTTTATCGGCAAGAGTAATGCCATCCGACGGATAAGGTATCAGCGCCGAGCCGCCGCCCGATAGCAAACAGATAACCGTATCGTACTCATTGATATTATATTTTTCTTTAAGAGAAAGCATCTTTTTAACCGCCTGCTCACCCCTACCGTCGGGTATCGGATGCCCACCAGCAAATACCTTAATCTTTTTAGTATCGAAATCCGAGCTTTTATCGATTACCAGCCCGTCGATAAGAATCGACTGCGGCAGTATTTGTTCAATAGCTTCCGCCATTCTTCCGCCGGCTTTCCCCCCACCAATAACAAAAATGCGCTTACCGAGTTCATAAGAGCAGCCGTTAACCGAAAGCGTCTGATTCTCCGGATAATACAAAAGTGCCTTCGGAATTACATTAGAGGGCAAAACGGCTTCGATTCCGGCTTCCAGTATCTCTACAGCATACCGTCGTAAAGGCGTAGAACCGATTTCTGAGCTGTTTCTTATTATCATCAGGCTTTACTCTATCAGATTGTAACTTTGTAAACAAGATACTATAAAGTTAATAATACAATTCTTGACACAATCCGAAGTTGTCTCTACTATATTCTGTAAGGATTGTATAAACCGAATCCGGATAATCAATCAGATGAACAGTATCAAAAAACATATTCCTGAAATCATCGCCCTGACCGGGGCATTGTTTATTATTGCCTTTTTTATATGGGCTTTTTCACAGCACGGAACCATCGGGCTTTTCCGAGTAAACGGATTCTTCAACACGGTCTTTATAATATTCGCCATATTCGGTTTAATACTTTTAGGTCTTGGATTATTATATTTATGGATTAAAATCCGGAAAAACACCACCGGCGTGAAGTGGTTCTCTGTATTAATTATAGTAATTTCCATACCGGCAATTATTATACCTCCGGTAGCATTTTCGGTTTTGGGCGGTATATTCTCTCCGGAGTATATAGACACACCGCCACAATTGCTCTTAACCGGCGATACCGGCGGTTATGGCATCCCGGATATGGCTGTATATTTTACCACCGCCGATGCGGTGTCCGGTTCTACAATGACATGGGGTGATGCTAATAACAGCCTGACGATGACAGAGGATGTTAAAACCAGAGAGCATCTGTTTATCATGAATGACCTGAAACCGGACGCACGATATCATTACCGGGTAAACGATGAGCAGATTGCTTATTTTTCAACACCATCGATCGACGGTCAGCTGCGCTTTGCGATAGCCTCCGATGCCCATTACGGCTCGCCGAATTCCAGAAACGATTTAACTGAAAAAATGCTTTACGAAATTGCCGCCCCTGATAACGGGTTCGATATGTTTTTCTTTTTGGGAGACCTGGTTGAATATGGCTTCAACAACAACGAGTGGGACGAAGCCTTCCGCTCACTTAATACAGCGACTTCGATTATTCCTACACGCTACGCCCCCGGCAATCACGATACACTCTTTTGCGGGCTTGATAGTTATCTGAATTATTGCGCCCCCGAAGGGCTGGATACAAAAACCGAATCTCGGCTTTGGTACAGAATAGATGCGGGAAACGTTCATTTTCTGGTGCTTGACCTAGAATGGAGCGCCGAAGCCTATACCAAAGCTCAAGCCGAGTGGTTTGAGCAGCAATTAAAAGATATTCCCGAAGACGATTGGACGATTATATTAAGCCACGGATTTTACTATGCTTCCGGTATTTATGCCTTCGGATGGGAATGGTACGATAATGCGGAAACCATAAACAGCATAACTCCCCTTTTTAATGAATATAATGTCGACCTGGTATGCTCGGGGCATGCGCATAATGTTGAACTTCTGAAAGAAAACGGCATTACATATGCCGTGTGCGGCGCTTTCGGATGTCTGCCGGACCCGGGGCGCACATACACTTCGCCGGCAAGCATTTGGTATACGGACAATCAGTCTGCACTTTTGGATATCGCGATAGCCGGAGACCAATGCAGCCTGACATTCAGGGACCCTGATTTTGAAGCCCTTTATACTATTACGTTTGATAAGAACAAGTAGATTTATATCCGATTTTTGTCCATCCTCCGAATTAAATGTATAATCTGTTCCGTAAATATCTCTTGTTCGAAAGGAGATTGTAATGTATATCACCGATTTATCAAAAGTTGAAAAGACTGTTCCGAAAATGGAGGGTGCAAAGGATATCTACAAACAGATTCCGTTATCGAAAGACGATGGAGCTCCTACCTTCTCGTT
>JAAYAZ010000163.1 GCA_012719115.1 Dehalococcoidales bacterium | reverse complement strand
CGATGTTGTAACTGCTGCCAATCAGAATTGGACGTATCCTCCCTTTGAAGGAAAAATCGCCGACGGTTATGTCTGGGGACGCGGGACGCTGGATATGAAGTGCGGACTGGCAATGATGATTGCATCGTTGTTAAGAGCCAAAGCGGAAAACCTGCAGCCTGCCGGAGATATTATCTTCTGCGCTATGTGCGATGAAGAAACCGGAGGTGCTTACGGAGCAAAGTTCCTTATCAGGGAGCATATGGATATTTTCAAAGATGTTAAGTATGCCATCAGCGAATTCGGCGGATATACGATGTTTCTTAACGGCAAAAAATTTTACCTGATTCAGGTCGCTGAAAAACACCATTGTTCTGCCGAGATTACCTTTCACGGTCCCGGCGGTCACGGCTCGATACCTATAAAAAATAGCGCTATGTATAAGATGGGGAAAGCCCTGGTGGACCTTAATGATAAAAGATTACCGGTTCATATCTCTGCCGTAACAGAAAAAATGATAAATATAATTGCCTCGCATATTTCAGAACCGGAGAGAACTTATTTTAAACAGCTGCTTGACCCGGCGATGACCGATGAAATGCTTGAGATTATTAAAGATAAAACCGGAAATTTTTTCGACCCCCTGCTGCATAACACCGTTAATGCCATAATGGTAAAAGGCGGCGAGAGAATTAACGTGGTACCCGGAGAAGTGACACTTTATCTGGACGGCAGAATCCTGCCCATTCTGAATGATAACGACTTAAGGGATGAGTTAATAAATGTTATCGGGCACGATTGCGATATCAAAATCACCAACTATGAAAAGGCTAAAGACGACGCCGATCTCTCTTTATTCGATATGCTTTCGGATATCCTGAAGGAAAAAGAGCCGGATTGTATTCCGATTCCGATTATTATCAGCGCCAGCACCGATGCCCGCCTGCTGGCAAAACTGGATATTCAAACATACGGATATCTGCCTATCGACCTTCCTGAGGGATTTAGCTTTATGAGTGCTGTTCATGCCGCAGATGAAAGGATTCCTGTCAAATCTATGTATTCGGGAACAGATGCCATCTACGAGGTTATAAAGAGATACAGGGGATAATTTAACCGCCTTTTCATACTATCATAGATAATTCCCGTCATAGATATAACCAAAACCATAATTATATCTACTGCAAGAAACTTTTTATTCCGCTAGCCTACAAACAACGATTGTGATATAGTTTTATTCTATGAAAACGATAATCGATTTTATTAAAAAGGGAACCATTACTTCGGTAAAAGGGTTCAAAGCCGGAGCTGTGAATGCCGGTATCAAGAAAAAAGGGCCAAAGCCCGATCTGGGAATTCTATATTCAGAAACGCCCTGTACGGCTACGGGTGTATTTACAAAAAACAAAATCAAGGCAGCACCGGTAATTATTTGCCAGAAACGGCTTCCTTCAGACGATATTCATTCCATTATCGTTAACAGCGGAAGCGCCAATGCCGTAACCGGCAGGCAAGGAATGCAGGATGCTTTAGAAATGACTGTGCTTGCTGCCAATAAACTGGAGATAAAACCCTCTTCAACACTGGTCGCCAGTACCGGTGTCATCGGCAGAAAACTGCCAATGGATATTATAAGTAAAGGTATCGATAGCATTGAACTGGCTGAAAACGGCGGACACGACTTTGCCAAAGCCATTATGACCACCGATACCGTTTCCAAGGAAGTGGCTATCTCCGTTAATAATGGACTGTTTACCATCGGAGGAGTTGCCAAAGGTTCAGGTATGATACACCCCAATATGGGAACTATGCTCTGCTTT
The DNA here is from genome assembly GCA_012719115.1 of Dehalococcoidales bacterium. Classification (GTDB taxonomy): domain Bacteria; phylum Chloroflexota; class Dehalococcoidia; order Dehalococcoidales; family UBA5627; genus UBA5627. Next base: position 931 of record JAAYAZ010000163.1, on the reverse strand, counting down.
CTGACAACGAATGCCGTTATCGATATGGATTTCCTTACCGATGCACTGCGAAAAGCTGCCGATGTTTCCTTTAACATGGTTTCCATCGATACCGATACAAGTACCAACGATACAATGATAATAATGGCAAACGGGCTGGCAAATAACGAACGGATAACGGGAAATTCAAAGCCTGCGGAAGTTTTTCAAGAGGCTTTAAATGAGGTTTGCATTTACCTTGCCAAAGCGGTTGCCGCCGACGGCGAAGGAGCAAGCAGGTTAATCGAGGTCAATGTAAAAGGGGCGCTTGACATTGAATCGGCAAGAAACTGTGCCAGAACAATCGCCGCTTCTCCGCTGGTAAAAACAGCCGTACACGGCTGCGACCCGAATTGGGGCCGTATTGTTGCCGCTGCCGGCAGAAGCGGCGCTGAAATTGTAGAATTAAAAACAGACCTGTCTATTGGCGGAATTCAACTGCTTGAGCAGGGTATTGCTTTAGACGACAACTATGACGAAGTATCAAAGGCTATGGAATCGGAATTAGTGGTAATAGACCTCAACCTCAATTTGGGCAAGGCTACGGCAACTGCCTGGGGCTGCGATTTGACAGCTGAATACGTTTCCATCAACGCCGATTATACTACCTAATATTATGTTAAGCTCTTAAGGAAAGGAGCAATCGATTGAAAAGTAAACTCGATAATAAAACAATTGTGATTAAACTCGGTGGTTCCCTATTCGATACAAAAGACACCACCATCGAAGATATTATTTACCTGCAGAAGCAAGGCCACCCTATCGTGGTTATTCACGGAGGGGCTAATCTGGTCAACAAGTGGCTGCAAAAACAGAATATCTCGCCACAGTTTTACAACGGAGAACGTATTACAGGCAAAGCCGAAATGGAGATGGTTACGGCAGTCATCGGCGGGCTGATGAACAAGGAAAT
>JAAYAZ010000162.1 GCA_012719115.1 Dehalococcoidales bacterium | reverse complement strand
CCGAGACATGTAGTTGGCTGACAATTCCTTCCTTAGCGCTGACTCCCATATCAAGCGAGTTGCCCATAGCTACCACCCAGTCTCCGACAGCCAGTGCCGAAGCATTTCCGATTTTTAAGGCGGACAGATTATCTGCCTCGATTTTAAAAATAGCTATATCTGCCAGTTCATTATAATAGACCGTTTCAAGGTCTACATCATAGATATTGCCGTTATCCAGCTTTACTTTGATAGCATCAACATCTTTAATCACATGGTAATTGGTAACGATAATGCCACTCTCGTCTATAATCCAGCCGGAACCGGCGCCTTCGACTTCGTAGTCGTAGGTAAAGCTGCCCCAGCCGTAGGTATAGACCGTGGTGGTATTGATTGCCACTACACCTGTCCTGACATCTTTAACAACACCGGCGATATCGGTAAGTGCAGTTCCGGTACCGGTTTGCCCATCCAGATTTTGTATCGTTTCTTCCAGTGCATCTATACTGCTTTTTAAAGAATCCACTTCTGCAATGTTGCTTTGCAGAGAGCCAATCTGTTGTGTGGCGGATGCCAGTTGTTCTTCCAAAGAACTAATTCGCTGGTCTGCCTGTTCCAGTTGATTGTTTTGAGCAGATAACATAGAAACCCCTATCAGGGTAATAATAATAAGGATTATTGTAATCGGTACAAATATCCATTTAATAATAGAATTATTCATATTAGACCTCCTTTATATATACCGGTTGGATATCGGAATAATAAATAAATGATACGAATCAGGTGATGTTAACTACCCTTTATTGCCTTTATTATAGCAGAGGCTTGAGGTGTAAAAAATGCGCACAATTATTTTTAACAGTGTAAGAGATATTTATTATCGCCAAAAAGTCAGATCACCAGCAGGAATCCCACCAGTGATATCACTGCAATGGGAGGCAGCGCCGGCATTGGTTTACCTTTTAGAACATAAGATTGAATCAGATATGCACAAATCAGCCCGGCAAGCGAGAAAGCCGCAACCAACAAAGCCGAATTTAATCCGGCGGCAAAATAAACCGCTGATGTTAAAAGAAGCGGAAAACCGATATCGCCTCCGCCAAGAATCGAATGGTTAAAACTGCCGGAAGTATTTATTGTTTCAGCGCTTTTAGTATCTTTATTTTTGGGGCTTTTCAAACTCTCTTTCCATTCGCTGATACCGGACGGTAAAACGAAAGCCGGCAGGGTGTCAGATGATTCCATTCTTTTTGCCATCCATGTCATAAATCCGAAGCGGACAGCCAGAAAGTCATAAACTGCGATTACCAGAAGCAGTATCATGGCAGTCCACGGTGATAAAAGGCGTCCGAAGACGGCACCCAGGCTGACCATTGTCAGTATCATAATTATATTATGCAGCCAGATGCGTGGCATAAAGAACCATAGAATGCCGATTGTAAGTGCAATAATAATCGATGGTATAAGCGGCATCCAGAATACCTGAACGATAAAGATTCCCCACGAAAACAGGAATGCAAAAAGCGCCCTGAAAAGTAGTTTGAGAGCGGAAAGCGGTATTATGAACAGTACAACAGCCAGTACAATCACAACGGCGAAAAAGTAAATCAGGATTGCACCCAGCGATGAAAAGAGCGGCGTTTCCGAGACGTATTCGGTTACCACTTCTGTCACCTGTGTTTGTGTTGCGGTTGTCGTTATAACCGAGTTGGATACAGTAGTGGTCATGGTAGTAGTTGCAGTGTTGGTTGTCGTACCGGTTGTGGTCGAGGTAGTAGTGGTTGGCCAAATTATAACCTCTTCCGGTTGTGAGGGTATTATAATGCCGTGTTCTATAAGGTAGGCTTCCTGTTGTATGATGACGCCGAAGGTGATTGCCTGGGCGACGATGAATATTAAAATCCCCCAAAATACCGGCTTGATTTTAAATTTTTTCCAGTCCACTGTTTCCCCACTCTAAATTGACAATATTATATCTATTCTGATTGATAAATATCTTAATGCCGGAATGTTCTTTCATAATTTTATTGCCTCTATGCTAACATATCGGAGTACTCTATGAAAATTATGAGAGTTTTCATTCAGATTTCGAATTGTTTTCGAAAAAGACAAAAAGTAAAACAACCATAATCAGTGCTTTTATTATATAAAGCGTTGTATTTTATAAAAGAACCGCTATAATAAAAACGTACAAATTGTAAAAAGGATACTTGATATCCGGTAAAATTAAGGTAAAATATGGGTAATTTATAATGATAGAAGTGTTGCGTAATAAAAATCAGACCACCAAGTTTCAGATTCTGGTCGAAATAGCTGCCAAAGGACCCGATATTCAGCAGCGTGAAATTGCCGGGGAATTGGATATTACACCGCAGGCGGTTTCCGATTATATCGCACAGCTTATTGGTGAAGGAATGCTGGTAGCGCTGGGGCGTTCAAGTTATCGGGTTACCAAGGAGGGCGTCAACCGGGTAATCAAATCTTTAAAGGAATTAAACTCATACAATCTATATATACAGAGAGCCGTAAATAATATATCCGTCTGCGCAGCTTTGGCCGAAGATGATTTAGACAGCAATCAGCAGGTATCATTGAAAATGAAGGGTGGATTGCTTTATGCCTCAGCTAAGATTAACAACGGGGCAACCGGTTTTGCGGTAACACCCGCCAAAGCCGGAGAGGATGTCGGAATAACCGAAATAAAGGGTATAGTTCCATTGGAGACGGGAAAAGTTATCGTTTTTACAATACCCGATATTTCGCGCGGTGGTTCGCGTAAGGTCAACTACGATGTGTTAAAGAAATATGCCGGCGACAGCAGCATTATAGCCGGGCTGGGGATAGAGTCGTATGCGGCGCTCTTAAAAATCGGTGTTGATTATTATCGCTACGGTGTAGTAGAGGTTGTTGTTGAGGCTGCCAGAACCGGTCTCGATGTGCTCGTTTGTTGTGTGGAAGGTGAGTTAAACGAGTTGATAATTAGGTTGGAAAAAGAGAAAATTCATTTCCGGTTGGTTGCGGAGTCAAGTCTATAAATAATGCGGACAATTTTCGGTTATGGGAAATTTATAATGATGCGGAAGGAAGAAAGATGAAAAAATCAGTTTTTCTTTATGTTTTCGATACTATGGCGGATTGGGAAATCGCTTATATAACCGCCGAAATCAATTCGGGAAGGTTTTTTAAGAAGGGTAGCCCGTCATTGAAACTGGTTACCGTGGGTAATGATACCAGCGAGGTAACCACAATGGGGGGATTAAAAATCAAGCCGGACGTCGAAATCTCGGCATTGAAACCTAAAGATATAACTGTCCTGGTGTTGCCGGGGGGAGATACCTGGCTGGACCCACTTCATGACGCTATTCTGGCTGTTGCCGAACAATGTCTTAAGGATAATATCGTTGTCGCCGCAATTTGCGGCGCCACTATTGGGCTTGCCGGTAAAGGATTGCTGAATAACAGGCCACATACCAGTAACAATCTTGAGTTTATGAAAGCCTTTTGTCCCGATTACGCCGGAGAGGCTTTTTATCAAAACCAACCGGCGGTAACTGATGGCAATCTGATTACGGCATCCGGAATTGCTCCGCTGGAGTTTTCGGCACAGGTTTTTGCCAAGCTGGATGTTTTTACTCCCGAGATAGTGGATTCCTGGTATCAGCTTTACAACACTCGCGACCCGAAATACTATTCCATGCTTATGAACGCTATTCAGTAATTGCTAAACTTCATAATATTTCTTACCGGTGCCTAAAAAATATTAATTATATTCCCCGTAGATTTAAAAAACTCTTGACAGCCATCTTTTTTCTTATTATAATCAAGTGAAATTGATTATAATCAATAAGACTTTATTTCAGGAGGCGATGGTTTGAGAAAATTTAGAAGATTTGCGGCTGTTATCGGTTTGATATTCATATTAGCTTTGTCCACTCCCTTTATTTCCGGTTGTACACCTGAGGTGCAGACCGTTACCTCTACAAAAACGATAGTATCCACATCTGCTACTACGGTAACTCAAACAACTACCGACACGGTAACTGAAACCGTTCAGTTAATTACCATTACCGATGATGCCGGTATGACATACACATTCGATGGGCCTGTTGACACCATTATTTCGCTTGCTCCTACCATTACGGAGATTGTCTATTTCGTCGAAGCCGGGGATAAACTTATCGGCAGAACCGACTACTGCAATTATCCCGAAGAGGTGAGCGAGATAGGAAGTATCGGCGGTTACTACGACCCCAATAAGGAAAAAATCCTGCTGCTCAACCCCGATATAGTACTCGCAGACAGTATTCAGTGCACTACCGGGGATGTAGAATGGCTGCAATCGCAGGGGCTAACCGTTATAGTCATCGCTCCATCCGACATCGAAGGCGTTATGCGGGATATAATGCTTGTGGGCGAACTGTCGGGGCGCTATTCTGTTGCGGCTGATGCCGTAGCCGGATTGCAAGATAGAATTGATGCAGTCCGCGGGGCCCTTGGAGGTCTTGGTGAAGCCGAAAAACCGTCTGTATTGCATATTACATGGTTCGATCCTTTGTGGACAACCGGTAAATATACATTTTTGGATATTATCATTGATATGGCAGGCGGCGTTAATGTCTTTGACGATGTGGAATGGGACGTTCAGGTTGACCTGGAGCAGGCTGTAATCCGCAACCCCGATGTTATTACTGTTGTTACCGACTATGGCTCCGAATCATCTTTTTATGCGGTTATTGCGGAAGACTCTCCCTTTAATGAAACAAATGCCTATTTGAACGAGCATATTTATATCGTTGATTCCGACATTGTCTGCCGCGCCGGTCCGCGCATAGTCGATGCGCTTGAAATCTATGCCGGTCTTTTACATCCGGATTTATTTTCATAGAATAAGATAACTCAATATCATTAAATATTCATACCATACGGGAAGAAAAATGTATTTCCGGAGGTAGGGTTGCTGTTGGTATTGAGTATGGAATCGGCAATAATTATGACAGCAGAAAAGAAAACTGATTATACGAATCCGGTCAAGTGGAAAGGAAGGGTACTTTCCGCTGTCTTCCTGTTAATATTATTACTGCTGGTAATATTCTTTGCCGTAAGTATGGGTAGTTCATCCATTCCTTTTTCGACAACCATTAGTATTCTACTATCTCAAATACCGTTTCTTTCCATCCCCGAAAACTGGGGAGGAACGACGGAAACGGTGATTACCGGCCTGCGTATGCCGCGTGTTCTTTTAGCCGGACTGACAGGAGCGGCGCTGGCGGTTGCCGGCGCTACCTATCAGGGGCTCTTCCGCAATCCGCTGGCAGACCCTTATCTAATAGGCGTATCGCAGGGTGCGGGGCTGGGCGCTGTTATCGGTTTCTTGATTCCGATAAGCAGCTCTTTCTGGAGCTTAAACCTGGTATCGATTTTTGCTTTCATCGGCGGATTGGGGGCGGTATTCGTAGTATATTCACTGGGAAAGGTTGGGAAAAGCCTGCCGATGACAACTTTGATTCTTGCCGGTGTCGCTCTGGGAGCATTCTTGTCTGCAATTACTTCTTATCTTTTAATAACCAGCGGTGAATCTTTTCGCGGTATGTCGTCATGGCTTTTGGGGGGCTTTTCATCTCCGAAATGGATTCATGTCTGGATAACCCTTCCTGTAATAACTCTTGGTTCACTGATTATTTGCCTCTACGGACGCTCGTTGAATGTAATGCAATTCGATGAGGAGCAGGCACAGCAACTCGGTATCAATGTTGAGCAAACCAAACGTATACTACTGGTGGTGGCAACTTTAATTACTGCCGCTGCCGTCAGTTTCGGTGGTATTATCGGATTTGTTGGTATCATAATCCCGCATGCGGTACGTTTAATATGGGGGCCCGATTTTCGCTTTTTACTGCCGCTGTCTATCCTTTGCGGAAGTATATTTCTGATTCTTGCCGACCTTTTGGCAAGAACGGTTATGCCACCGACCGAAATACCGCTTGGAATTGTTACCGCTTTCTTCGGCGCTCCCTTTTTCCTGTATCTTTTAAAGCGTAAAAAGAAGGCGGTTTTTTAGGTAAGGAGAGAAATTATGCAGAAATTGTCATTAAAAAATGTTACTCTCGGATATGGTGAAACAATAGTTTTATCGGGTATCGATATCGAAATTCTTTCGGGGGAAGTAATTGGTATTGTCGGACCCAACGGGTGCGGCAAATCCACGCTGATAAAAGGTATAACCAGGGTTATTCCGCTTAAAGGTGGTGATATTTTACTTAACGAAAAGTCTATAAAAGGTATATCACAGAATGATATTGCCCGTACCGTAGCCGTTGTTCCTCAATCGGCCGTGCTGCCGGAGGCTTTTACCGCTTTTGAAATAGTGCTGATGGGGCGTACTCCGCATATGAAGTTTCTGGAATACGAAGGACAGAAAGATGTTGATATCGCAGTAAAAGCAATGAAAATGACGGATACTATTCATCTTGCCCAAAGGCGTGCAGGCGAGCTTTCAGGTGGCGAAAAACAGCGTTTAACAATTGCGCGCGCCTTGGCGCAGAAACCGGGGATAATCCTGCTCGATGAGCCTACCTCGCATCTAGATATTAACTATCAGATAGAAACGCTGGAATTGATATCCGAATTGTGTAAAAAAGAGGGTTGGGCGGTACTTGCCGCTTTGCACGACCTCAATCTGGCGGCTCAGTATTGCGAACGTATCATAATGCTGAATAAAGGCCGCATTTTTAATGAAGGAACACCCTGCGAAGTAGTAACCGCTGTAAACGTAAAACGGGTATATGGCGCCGATGTCTGTATATCTTCACATCCGGTTAACAGGCTTCCGGTTACGCTGGTAACGGGCAACCGCTGGCATAACGGAAATTAAAATAGTTGGATAATAGATTTTTTAAGAGGAATGAATGAGCAGTTCGCTATCGCAGATTTTAAGGAAAATAGAACCTGTCGACCAAAATGCAATAGAGCTTGCACGTAAACGGCAGGATTCGCTTACCAAGCCCAGAGGCAGCCTTGGCAAGCTTGAGGGTGTATCTGTCAGGGTGGCCGGTATACGTCGCTGTATTACCTCTACATTCGATAACAAAGCTATTGTGGTTATGGCAGCTGACCACGGTGTGGTAGTGGAAGGAGTCAGCGCCTACCCGCAGGAAGTAACACGCCAGATGGTCTATCCGTTTCTTAACGGCTGTGCCGCTGTCAACGTTTTTGCGCGGCATATTGGCGCTCGGGTCGTTGTTGTAGATATGGGTGTAATCGGCGGCTTCGAATCAAATCCTTTACTCGAATGTAAGGCGATAGCAGATGGCACTGCCAATATGGCAACCGGTGCGGCAATGACTTGTAAGCAGGCAATTGAATCAATAGAAGCAGGAATTGCCGTTGTAGAATCTCAAATAGCAAAGGGGTTGGATATCGTCGGCACCGGTGAAATGGGTATCGGCAATACCACTGCCGCCAGCGCCATTTGTGCGGCGATTACCGGAAGGACTGTGGCGGAAGTTGTGGGGAGGGGGACAGGCATCGACGATAATCAACTGGAGCATAAAATAGATATCATTAACCGGGCTTTGGAAGTCAATCACCCCGATGACAACGATGCCCTCGATATTTTATCGAAAGTCGGCGGTTTCGAAAT
>JAAYAZ010000161.1 GCA_012719115.1 Dehalococcoidales bacterium | reverse complement strand
TTGTTCTTATCGGTGTATTCTTTATTATCTTTGTTATTAAATTGTATTCATTAACCCACAAGAAAATCAGTTCATTGGCAGGTTCGTCTTTCTTCGGAATCACCAGCTTCGGTTTTGTGGCATTGGCAGCTTTTCCCTCACAAATCGAGAGCATAGGGTTGAGTATAGAAGGGTTGATTCATAATTCGATTGCCGGTGTAATCAGCGCTACCTTTATAATCGGTTGTATTGCATTTGCTTACCACTTCAGGAAAGACCCGCACTGGAAATCCTACTGGATTTATACCGCTTTGACCGTTTTACTGTGTCTTACTTTCGCCATTTCATGGGGTGCAGCACCCGAATCACAGGTACAGGCTGTCTTCGAACGCCTGCTGCTGATTAGCGGGTTCATCTGGATGCTGGTGATATCAATTAAACTTATCAGGTCTCACGGAAAACCACAGCCGGTTCCGGTACGCGTAGAAGAAGACGTAATTAATTAAGCATAGATACGCATCGAGCCGGCAGATTGGCAAGTCTATTCGGTTTTACTGGCTACCAGTACAACCAGTTCGGTTCCGCTTTTAAATTCAATCTTATTTTCGGTTGTTATTACCGTTACGCCTCCGTTGGGACCAACGGCAAACAGAGGAAGACTGTCTTTTCCGAATTTCTCAGTAAATTTTTTCGGTTCTATATCTTCATCAAGGGTTACCAGCTTTACCTTTCCTTTTTCATAAAGCTCCGCCATACGGTCATACGTTGCAGCGGTATCGAAAAGCAACCTTCCGGGTAAGTGCTGTGATTGTTTCTGGTCTTTTGAAGCAGTATTTGCTGTAGGTAGAATAAAAACTCCTGAACGCCCAAATGACTTGCTCAGTCTTAAAGCGACCAGTATATTATAATTATCATCGGCAGTCATTGCCGTAAAATAACCGTAGTCGCTAAAATCCGTATCCTCCAGAAAACTTCCAGCCAGCGCATCGGCATAAACGGCATTCAAGCCCTTGCGCTTTGCATAGGCAACATTTGCCTTGTTGCCATCGATGATAAGGGTTTTGAGTTTCTTCTCATCCAATATAGCCGCAATATCCCGAATCCAGATTTGCCCTCCCAGAAAGACCACGCCCTGAGGGTTCATCTGGCTTATTTTCAGTCCTTTTATCAGTAACGGAGCAATAATGCTGGAAGCCAGAATAGTTCCGAATATTACAGCGAAAGTAATCGGAGCCAATAATTCACCGCCCGAATAACCGTCAGCCAGTAATCGGAAAGCAAACACCGAGGCAACAGAAGCGGAGACTATTCCTCTTGGTGCAATGGATGATAAAAGCAGCTTTTCTTTTGTTTTAAGTTTTGAGTTACGCGCTGAGATAAAGACTGCCAATGGTCTGGCTATCACAATCAGTATCACCACAAATAAAACCAGCTGCCAGGCTATCCCGGAAAAAGCCGATAAATCCAAACCGGCGGAAAGAATAATGAACAAAAACGAAATCAGAAGTAATGTTAAGTTCTCTTTGAATTCAAAAATGTGGCTGATATCGGCTTTACACTGATTAGCCATTATGGCGCCCATTACAATTGCAGAAACCAGCCCTGCATTAAGTTGAATAATCTCCGCAACCAAAAAGACAACCGCCAGAATGCCTAACGTGGCTGCAATATGTAAATGGTCGGGTAATATATGGCGCCGCAGGAGTTGTATCATTATCCAGGCACCAAGCGCGCCCAGAGCGCCGCCGAATACTATAGATTTTAAGAGAATGACTGCTGTTTGAAGCGCCGCACCACCCGTAGAATTGCCCGTCAGTATGATTTCAAGCACTATTAAAGCTAAAATAGCGCCGATAGGGTCGATAAGAATCCCTTCCCATTTCAATACCGCGGATACATTCTGCCCGGGGCGCAGATAACGCAAAAGCGGCATTATGACAGTAGGACCGCTGATAACCAGTATCGCTCCCAGTAATACAGCCAGGCGGGTATCCATACCAAGTATGAATATGGCCCCGACGGTAGCGTTTATCCATGTTATAAGCACGCCGCCGGTTATTAGACGCAACACCACCGGCGTGGTATGTTTAATATCGCTGATTTTTAGATTTAAGCCGCCCTCGAACAGTATCACCGCAACCGACAGCGATACAATTGGTTCCATTAAATCACCCAATAAAGCATGCGGGTCGAATAAACCGAATACCGGCCCTGCCAATATACCGGCAATTATTAAAAGCAGAATCGATGGCAACCTGGTAAACCAGGCTATTAACTGAGATAAAATGGCAAGCCCGATAATAGCGACTATACTGATAATGATATGATCCATCTAACAATAAACTCCGTATAAACAACAGTGTAAAACCATTTGTCTATATTAGTATTATTTTCCGTTATTTACAATGGATAAACCGACGCTTGGCTAAAATTGTTTCAAGTATTATCTCAAAGATAGCGCTGATTATTCAATTTATAGCTTGACTATTACGTAACGTCATAGTTTATTATTTATGTATGATGGTTTATACGGTTAAAAAGCTTGCAGATATAGCCGGAATCAGCGTACGCACACTGCACTATTATGATGAACTGGGGCTTCTAAAGCCCAAGTCACGCACGGCAAGCG
>JAAYAZ010000160.1 GCA_012719115.1 Dehalococcoidales bacterium | reverse complement strand
ATCACTATCATCCAGCCAGCTTTGACGGTAGCTCTTGAAGATATCTGTAGATAACATCATTTTTCCTTTAATGGTTTGAAAGTCGCTGTCTTTGTGGCAGCCGTCTTCTTCGGCAATTTTACGGTACAAAGGGATATGGTCAAAGTAATGTTGATGGTTTAATATAACGGCTCTGCGGCGCAGTTTTTGCGCTTCTTGCGGGTCGAAGCCCTTGCCCGAAGCCCAACGATAGCAAGTCTTTATCAGGTTGTTCTGAATATCTGTAATATTTTCCTGCATAATAGTTAAGTCTGAAGTATCCACTGCTTATAATACAGATATAACATCGGGATGGCAATCTTATCGCTTTGAGAGAGAGTGACCGGCAATAAAGCCTAATCATTCGCCTTTCTGAGCATCGCCCAGAGTCTGATATTGGCTTTGGGAAGGACATATTCGTCTATAATTTCGAATCCGAAGTGCCGGTACATCAGGTAGTTCTTCTCGGAATCGGTTTCGAGGTAACAGGGCATATTTTCATTATCCAATTTTTCCAGCATCGGGCGCAGCAGTTTACCGGCATATCCCTGTTTCTGATACTGCGGGTCCACTCCCAGTAGTGCCAGATACCAGTGCGGGTAGGGGACCAGCTTTCTGTGTTTCTGCTCCATAAACTTATCCAGAGGCAGCATTTTCAATTCGGTTTTAAGCCCCATTTTGATGATAGGAGTTATACCGCCGGATAGTAAAAACCCCAGTATCGATAACGTAGCCTTGCCGGGCGGCATCCAGATAGCCCCGCCCTCGCACCTTTCGGATGTTGTATAAGCCAGCCCGTATCGCAGTCCATAGTAAAGGGAAAACTGATTCATATACGGTAGTTTCACATCCCGCACCCTTTCATCCGGAAAGGCATACAGGCTGAATGGGTCATTATAGAAAGCGCGTGAAAACATATCGGCAGCTGCTTCGACATCGCTTTTTTCAAGCCGCATCAATCCGTTCTCTTCGTAGTACATGGGGAGATTTTAAGCTATTTGTCTGTATTAGACAAGTTGAAATTACCGAAAGGCTATTGCAGCATACCCAAAAAGATACCCGCAGCGGTAGCGGTGCCGATTACACCGGCAATATTGGGACCCATTGCCTGCATCAACAGGAAGTTCTTGGGGTTTTCTTCCTGCCCCAGTTTCTGGACAACGCGGGCAGCCATAGGAACAGCCGAAACCCCGGCAGCGCCTATCATCGGATTGATTTTTTCTTTTACAAATAAGTTCATCAATTTGGCAAGGAACACCCCGCCGGCAGTAGCCATACCAAAAGCGACGATGCCGATACAGAATACCAACAGGCTATCCAATCTGAGGAAGTTTTCGGCGCTCATAAAGGCACCCACGCACAACCCGAGAGCTATCGTCAGCATGTTCATCATAGCGTTGGCGGCGGTGTCTGCCAGCCGGTCGGTGACCCCGCTTTCACGAAGAAGGTTGCCCAGCATAAACATACCGATAAGAGGCGCCGAATCGGGTACCAAAAGTATAATAATAATGGCGGCAATTACCGGGAAGATGATTTTTTCCTTGCGGGCAACTTCTCTGAGCTGCGGTTTCATATATATCTGGCGTTCTTTTTTAGTGGTGCACAGCTTAATAATCGGAGGCTGGATAATAGGCACCAGCGCCATATAGGTATAGGCAGCCACAGCGGTCGCTCCGATAAAGGTCGGCGCCAGCCGGTTGGTTAAAAATATGGTGGTCGGTCCGTCGGCTCCGCCGATAATACCGATACAGGCTGCTTCATAGATATTGAAACCGAGTACCAGAGCCAAAAAGAAAGCAAAGTAAACACCGAACTGTGCCCCGGCGCCCAATAGGAGGGTTTTGGGATTGGCTATAATAGGGCCGAAGTCGGTCATGGCTCCCAAGCCCAGGAATATAAAAATCGGAATAAGCTCAGATTCGAGACCGGCAGAGAACAGCATAGCAAAAAAGCCTACCGGTTCTCCTCCGGGGATATAGTAGCTGTATAATTCTCCGTTAACGATGGTATCCATTAAACCGGCAAGAGGCATGTTGGAAATGATAACTCCGAAGCCGATGGGGAGCAGGAGCAGCGGTTCCATTTTTTTGGCAATGCCGAGATAAAGAAGCACCGCACCTATGATTATCATCATTACGGCGCCCCAGGTAATGCCAGCGAAACCGGTTTCAAGGATATTAAAAATCATATATTAATTTACTCGTAACGTTCGATTTCATCTATTTTATACTGGGGATTATACTCCGGCTCTTCTTGCGGTTCATTCTCCGGATTATCGGAAAGTTTTTTATCTCTTTTAAAAAGGTTTTTTATATTGAACGGTCTGTTAAAAATCCAGCCGATCAGCCACATACACACAGCCAGGGTTGCCAGTACCAAATGCACTAATAGGAAACCGAATCCTCCGACCTGTAAGGCTTGCCCCCAGTCAACACCTGTCACGATATTATTGTCCTTCCCCTAATCGAGATGTATTAATATATATAAAAAAGGGGCGTTTGATAATTGATTCTGCCAACGCCCCTTATCTTATTCTCTATATAAACATAGTAATACTACCGGTCAATGGTATCCGAACTGCTGTCGCCGGGCAAAGCGCCGACCGGTGTCGGTAGTTTAAGCGCTTCCTCATCCTCGGGCGGAGCAGCTTTGATTACGATAGCTTCTTCTTCAAGGTCAACGCTAATAACATCGCCTGCCTTAAAATTACCGCGCAGGATATCATCCGATATTCTATCTTCCAGCATATCCTGAATCACGCGGCGCAGCGGACGCGCACCGTATACCTCGTCGTAACCTTTCTTTCCGAGGAAATCTTTGGCTTCTTCGGATACTCTGAGCTTTATCTCTTTTTCCGCCAGCTGTTTGGTTACGCTTGCCAGCATCAAATCGACAATTTCTCTTATTTGCTCTTTATCGAGCGGATGGAAGACAATCACCGAGTCGATACGGTTTAAAAACTCCGGTTTGAATTTCTTTTTGACTTCCTCCATCAGCTTGTCTTTCATATTGGTATAAGATTGCTGTTGTTCCTTTACTTTATCGCTTCTGGAAGCAAATCCTATGGCAGGGCCTTTACGTATCAATTCCGCACCGATGTTGCTGGTCATAATTATGATACAGTTGCGGAAATCAACTCTTCTGCCTTTGGCATCGGTCAGATGTCCGTCGTCGAAAATCTGCAGCAGTATGTTAAATACGTCTTCGTGCGCTTTTTCGATTTCATCCAGCAAGATGCAGCAGTAGGATTTTCTTCTAACTGCTTCGGTAAGCTGTCCGCCTTCTTCAAAGCCGACATATCCTGGAGGCGCCCCGACCAGCCTCGATACGGAGAATTTCTCCATAAATTCGGACATATCGATACGCACCAGTGTATCTTCGTTGCCGAACATAAACTCAGCCAGCGCCCTTGCCAGTTCGGTCTTACCGACGCCGGTGGGACCTAAAAAGACAAAGTTGCCGATCGGGTGGCGGGGGTCTTTTAAGCCCGCTCTGGCGCGCCTCACCGCCTTAGAGATGGTGGTAATCGCTTCTTCCTGCCCGACGATGCGCTTGTGCAGTTCCTCTTCCATGTTTAAAAGACGCTCGGTCTCATCTTCGGCTATTTGTACGACGGGTATACCCGTCCACATAGCTACCACCTCGGCGATATT
>JAAYAZ010000012.1 GCA_012719115.1 Dehalococcoidales bacterium | reverse complement strand
TAAACCATCCGGCTATATTATTATCGATGACGGCTATGTTGCCGAAGGTTCCGTTACAAACTACCACTCCCGTGCAGAATGGCTGCGTTATTTTGATAAAACCGGCATAAAACTTATCGCTGAAATGCCATCGGATACTAAAGAAATGGCAGAAACGAACAGAAACAATCAGGAACAGATTACCAGACGAGCAAACGAGCTAAAGCAATTCCATCCGGAATTATCAGACCTCTTTGAAAAGTACATACAAAGCCAACAGTCGGAGTGCGACGAACTGGAAAATGATATCACCTGCGTAACCTGGCTGCTGCAATCCAAGCCTTAATAACAGTTTTTCCCGCTTATAATTCTCCCCGTTACAATTTTTTAAGATTAACTTAATAATTTGTTGTTAGGGGTATTGACAAACTGCAATTAGCATTGTATAATGATTTTAGCAATCGATTGATGAGATTGCTAATAAAAAGAAATAAAAAAGGAGGTTTTCGGATATGGTACTTCAGAGATGGAATCCCTACAGGGAGTTAAAACAAATGGAGGATACAATGGACAGACTATGGAGATTCGGTAACTTACAGACTTTTCGTGACGGGTCAGAGGACTGGAACATCCTGATAGACGTTATGCAGAAGGAGGATGATATCATCGTCAGCGCATCAGTTCCGGGGATTAAGCCGGAGGAACTAGATGTAGCAATCGAGGACAATGTTCTGACCATCAGAGCGGAAAGAAAATCTGAATCAGAACAGGATGTTACTTATCTCATAAAGGAAAGACCGGAAGGCTCTTTCTTCAGAGCGCTCAGACTGCCGGATACAGTTGATGCCGAGAAAATCTCTTCTTCTTACTGCAACGGCGTTCTGACTATTACGATGCCTAAAGCGGAAGAGAAAAAGAAGAAACAGATTCAGGTAAAAGTAGAAACTGAACCGAAAGCTATCGAAACAACCGCTAAATAATTAAATAACAAAACTCTTCTTTTTTCATAGATTTCTCCTTTCAGTTAGCCTGGCTTTTAGCCAGGCTAATTTGTTTTCGGACGGAGTATCTACTTTATCTTAACAGGAATACCCGCAACCAGCAGATAAACCCCATCGGCATATGAGGCAATTAGCTGATTTGCCCTTCCAAGTAAGTCGCGGTAGTTTCTGGAGAGCTCGTTATCGGGAACTATTCCCAACCCCACCTCATTTGATACCAGTATAAAAGTGGCAGGACTAGTCTTCATAACATTTATAAGAGCATCGATTTCTTTCAATATTTCCGATTCAGCGGATGTTTCATTTTCTGCGCCAAGCATTACATTCGATACCAGCATAGTAATGCAATCTATGATAACGACAGAGTAGCCCCCACCAGCACTTTCTATAACATTAGCAACATCTTTTGGCGCTTCAAGTGTCTTCCAATATGAGGGGCGAGATTTCTTATGTTTTTCGATACGCATGCGCATATCCTCGTCTTTAGCCTCGGCGGTTGCCACAAACAATACCTTTTCGCCAATTTCGGCTGCCAGTTTTTGCGCATAACTGCTTTTACCCGCCCGGGCGCCGCCTGTTATTAAAATACAACTCAATTTAAACCTCTTTCTCCATATATACTACTGACTTGATATCCAGATACCAATGATTATCCCTCATTATTCTTTCAGCCGTTGAAACTTCTAAATCTTTTTTAAATATAGGTCCTCCGATAACCAGTGTATGATATTCGCCGGCCTCGCCGCAAGGTGTAATATTTCCGGCTTTTTCCAAATCCACAACCAGATTTGCATCCACCACCCTGCCCAACCACTCCTCCCCCATCACAGAGG
>JAAYAZ010000159.1 GCA_012719115.1 Dehalococcoidales bacterium | reverse complement strand
ACCGCTGCAATACCCAGTATGACTTTTTTATTCTCTCTATACCTGTTACTTAGAAACTCCGGTATTGTTATTGCGTTACCTGCAACAACAGAATACCGTCTGAGGCGTTTAGCAACCAACAGCCAGTTAAGGTACGTTCCTATAGCCAGACCAATAGCCGTCCAGATAGCATCGCTAAGACCGAGCCAGTATGCCACGCCCGGCAAACCCATTAACAGCCATCCGCTCATATCGGATGCTTCGGCGCTCATAGCTGTTACCCATGGTCCCAGTGATCTACCGCCAATGAAGTAATTTTCGCTGTTTTTATTAGAACGTTTAGAAAAATAGAATCCGATACCGACCAGCAGTGCCAGATAGACAAGCATGATAATAAGTATCTGTATAGAATCACTGCTCATACTATATTATTTCCTCCTTCCATATTTGTACTTTTATATGAAAGGAACGCTTTTACATCAATTCCTGTTGCAATGATTAAAAAAAACATAAAACTGACCAGCATAATAACGTTAAATGATTCCCAGTCTATCATCATAAATTCGATATCGGATGTTAAGCACAAATTAACGTATTATATACCCTTTCAACATTAACAGGTCAATAGAATACTTATAATATTTTTAAAAAGATTAAATACTATGCTAGAATTGTTGTTTGCTTTGCAATAATTTGTGCTGTGCAAATCATAAAATACTTATCCGGAGTTTTGTCTTATGATAATTTTAGAAGAGCCTTATGTATCCGATTTTATATTGGAGTATATTTCAAAAAATAATATCCCGGTTCTTAAAAACGATTATGCCGTTTCCCATAACAAAGGCTATAATCTCAACTATATCGGTACAGACCAGGCAATCAAAAACTATAACAGAGGAGAGCGTATATACACCGTTTCGGAACATACTTTCGACTGGATATATAAAAATCTACCCGGTAGTAAAATTGTAGAAAAAATCGGTATTTTCAAAGACAAAGCCAGATTTCGAGCATTGATTTCCGATTTGTATCCGGACTTATATTTCAAGGAAATATCATTCGAAGAGCTCAGGAATTTTGACTATTCAAATGTGCCCTACCCTGTAATACTCAAACCATCAGTCGGTTTCCTCAGCCTGGGTGTCTATGCATTGTTCAATCAAAAGGATTTTGATAATGCCCTTTCAGACTTGGCAAAGAAAACGAAGAACAAGATGGGGCTTTTCCCCAAAAGCGTTATAGGCAGCAAATTCATTCTGGAAAAATATATTGACGGAGATGAGTTTGCGATTGATGCCTATTTTGATACCAACGGAACACCGGTGATTCTTAACATATTAATGCATGTATTTTCATCAGTAAGTGATGTCAGCGACCGGATGTACTATACCAACAAAGAAATAATTAGTAGTTATATTGAACCCTTTACAGAATTTCTTGCCCGCATTAACAGCAAATTGAATATTTCTGATTTCCCTGTGCATGTTGAAATCAGAATCAGTGATGACGGAAGTATCGTGCCCATCGAAGTTAATCCGTTACGTTTTGCAGGTGCGTCTTGTACAGACATAGCCTATTATGCTTACGGAATAAACACCATCGATTGTT
>JAAYAZ010000011.1 GCA_012719115.1 Dehalococcoidales bacterium | reverse complement strand
TGCTCTTGGGAGCGGTGGCGAGGTAAACTGTCGCTTCAGCCAGTGCCAGTTTTCCCTCCGGCAGTCCGAGAAAATGTATCGCCTGCTGTGCCGCCATAGCCACTACCAGAGCCTGCGGGTCTGCCATTCCCACGTCCTCTGTGGCAAATCTCACCAGTCTTCTGGCTACATATAACGGGTCGTCTCCTGCTTCCAGCATCCTTCCCAGCCAGTAAAGAGAGGCATCGGGGTCGGAGCCGCGCATCGATTTATGCAGGGCTGATATAGTATCGAAATGCCTGTCTCCGCCTTTGTCATATGATATCGCCCGGTGCTGAATGGTGTCCTCGATGGTAGATAAGACAATTCTGCGTTTGCCGTCTGCGTCCGGTGATGTAATAAGGGCGGCTGTTTCCAGGGTATTCAAAGCGGCGCGCGCATCGTTGTTGCACATTGTTATCAGGTAGTCCAGCGCATCGTCTTCGAGTTCAACTTTATATACACCCAGTCCCCTTAAAGTATCTTTTATGGCGCGCAGGATTATCAATTTGATTTCCTCTTTTGTAAGCGGTTTTAAGACGTACAACTGAGAACGTGATAGCAGGGGAGAGATAACTTCGAACGACGGGTTCTCGGTGGTAGCGCCGATTAAGGTTATCGTGCCGTCTTCCACAAACGGGAGAATGGCGTCCTGTTGCGCTTTGTTGAAGCGGTGGATTTCATCAATAAATAGGATGGTCTTTTTTCTGGTCATCAAACGCCGCTCTTTGGCTTCCTCGATAGTCTTTCTCAGGTCGGCAACTCCGGCGCTGACAGCCGATATCGGGCTGAAATGAGAGGATGTGGAATTGGCGATGATGTTTGCCAGTGTGGTCTTGCCGCTTCCGGGCGGACCCCACAACATTATAGAAGGCAGGTTGCCGGATTCGATAGCAAGCCTTAAAACTTTGCCCTTGCCGACGATATGCTGCTGTCCGACGAACTCTTCCAGTGTTTTCGGACGCATACGCGCCGCCAGAGGCGCTTCCTTCAGCTTCTCTTTTTCAAACTCATGTTGAAACATATCAATTTATATGACCAATCATAACATTATTAGAACTTTAGTTCTATATTATAACTATTTTTATAGCAAAAATACAAGATGTATTTGTTAATTCGACTCTTATTGACCGTATCGAAAAGGTTAAAGTTGGGAGATTTGATTGAAAGTCCGCCGCTATGGATTCGACAGGCTCACCACGAACGGCGGAAGTTTACCAGTAATAGGGAGAGAGCAACATGAACTGCGGTAAATTTGTGTGCCCCATAATGAAAAATATTTTACGAATTAAAAGCGTCTCAGCCGGTTTTTAATAGTATTTATAAACTCTTCCGGATTGGATGCCGAAAATATGAACAGTTTGTATTTACCCGTTTTAAGCTCGACGACCACTCTTTTGTAGCCGAATGTTGAATATGCCAGTGTCATCCCCTGTTTCAGTCTTGCCACGCGCACTCCCCAACCGCCGTATGTAATCCCTGCTCTATCGTCTGAATAGATGTCAGCTATGTTGGTGAGGGGGGTCTCGAATTTTATTAAGCCGAAGGAGGCCTTCAGTTTATCCTGCGTAATACTGATGTCCAGTTTGGTCAACGTTGTCAGGAAAGCGGTTACAGCAAGCATCACAATTGCCATTATCAACCAGAAAACTGCCGAGGCATCGGCATCCGGTATGAAACTGCCGGACGATTGCAGGAAGAAAAAGACCAGGAACAGAATACCGGTCGCTCCCTCTCCTATGATAATATAATACATAAATTTGAAGGGTATGGTTTCGCCGTAGATTTCGTCGTATTCTCTCATTCGGTTAAATTGTCCCTTACTTTTATTTTTTTTTACAATTCGTCTCGCCACGAATGTCTTATTTCGACAGGTTGAGAGTTTAGTATTATACTCCCGTTTCTGACATCCCTCATCAGTCGCACTTTGTTCGACAGCTTCCCCCGAGGGAAGCCTAATTATGCCTTTCCTTGGGGAGGGTACCATCCCAATTAATCGGGACTCTAATAAAATCCGCGCATCCTGAGTATGGCGAAGGACACGAACTAAGCATTACAAAAACCCTAAAAGCCGCTCGTGGTGAGCTTGTCGAATCCATAGCGGCGTCGAATATAATATTAGGGATTACTTCATCCTCCTGTGTCGTCCTCGCAATGGTAATATCAATATTATTTGTACCTTTTAATCTCGAAACGGTAAAGCTGCACTTTTTCATCGGGCATAATGCCGGCTTTGCGGCGGCAGATATCGATTTGATGCTCTGCGCTATCCACTCCCTCGAGGTCCGGCAGCAACAGTCCTTTGCGGTAATCTCTCTCCACAATAACTCCGTACTTCTTCGGGTCTAAGTCTTTAATTCCCTCGACAGGCTCGGGGGCAGTTAAAATATCAACGCTGTATTCCAGTTGCCCCAGTTCATCGGCGGTAACAGGAGAAAACCTGGGGTCGCGTGTTGCCGAGCTGATGACGTTGGAGATGATTTCCTCAGCGATGTTATTATGCGCCGGCTCGAAAGTGCCGATGCAACCGCGGAGCTGATCGAATTTGTGCAGAGAAACGAAAACACCCGCCTGTTCCTGAAAGAGCGGAGGCAGGGGGTCGGGGGGCTCGATTTTCCTGCCTTCGTTGATGTATATTTCTATTGCTTTTTTTGCCAGTTTGACCGGTTCGGATAAGTCTTCAAACTTGGCTTTTTTAATAATTATACCGGCGTATCCGACAACACTGGAGTAATCCCCTGAAGTATCGCCACTGGTGCGGTGCATTACCAGTTCTGCTCGTTTAGCGCCAAGTTCTCTGGCGACTGTGATGACGCTTACAATAGGCCCGTATCCGCACATACTGATGTTATTTTTCCGGATTCGTTCCAACAACTCATCTTCATTTAGTGCAAGAATAGGTTCAATGGCCATTCCGTCTTTTTTAATAACCGATTCTTGTTCCTCATAATGTGTCATATCACTGGAGGCAACTATCAGCGCCTCCTTACCGGAATCGATTATTGCTTTGGATATAGCTCGTCCGATTTCCCGGTAAACCGTTCCGGTGGCGTGCGACAGGACAATAGGAACGATTTGCACATCCCTGTTAAGATATTGAAGGAACGGCAGCTGTACTTCTATGGAATGCTCCGACATATGAGCCATATAATCTTCGGAAAGGAATTTGGAGTTGGCAAGGATGCGTTTCGCTAAGCCGGAATCGATTTTTACATTCCCGAGCGGGGTTTTCCATACTCCATCGGTCATAATACTGAATTGTTTCCCCATTCCTGTATGATTTGGCCCTATAATGATACAGGTATCTTTTACGTTCACTTTCGATATTGTTGTTCCGGCGACACTTCCCGAATATATATAACCGGCATGCGGCATAATTATGCCGATAGCATCTTCTTTTGCGGCATTCTCATCGACCATATTTGCTATCATCTCTCTCAGTTCCGAAGGAGAATCAGGATAAAACATTCCGGCAACGGCTGCTTCTCTTATCATAATGTTACCTCCGTATCCGTTCTGATATTCAGGTCTGCTCCGCAGTAAACGCAATTGCCGCCTTTCAGTCCGAGTATTTCGGTCTGAAAAGCGTATCTTCTTATAACTATCTTACCGCAAGAGTAGCAGGTGGTATTTTCACTGTTATGACCGGGAATGTTTCCGGCATAAACGAATTTAAGCCCGGCTTTTTTGCCGATATCTATGGCGTGCTCCAGCGTCTCTATCGCAGTCGGTTGAACATTCATCATATTATAATTGGGATAAAAACGCGTAACGTGCCAGGGGGTTAGCTCTCCCAGTTCTTCTTTTATAAAGCGGGCGATGCCTTCCAGTTGAACATCATCATCATTTATCCCGGGAACTACATTGGTAACAACCTCGACATGCATATTCCATTTGAACTTTGCTCTTTTGGCATTATCGAGTATGCCTTCCCAGTTACTTATTTTTGCCAGTACCTTATAAGTCCGGTCGTTGAATCCCTTTATGTCTACCCTATAAGCATCCAGATAAGGCCCGATGGCATCCAGAGCTTCCGTAGTCATATATCCGTTGGTAACATAAGCGGTGTAAAGCCCGTTTTCTTTAGCAAGTTTTGCCGAATCCAAGGTATATTCGAACCAGACTGTCGGTTCATTATAGGTCCAGGCGATTCCCCTGCAATTGTATTCTTTTGCCAGCATTACAGCTTCCATCGGCTGTATCTGCCGGCTCTTTTGCGGTAAATCAACGCAGGATATTTCCCAGTTCTGGCAATCCCGGCAATGAAAATTGCAGCCCCAGCCTCCCAGTGAAAATACGGTACTGCCCGGAAAAAAATGAACCAGTGGTTTTTTTTCGATCGGGTCGATTGCTACGGAAGATACCTGTGCGTAGTTAAGGTTGTAGAGTTCGCCACCTTTATTTTGATACATCCTGCACACGCCTGTCTTGTCAATACCTATTTTACATCGCCAACGGCAGGTGTTACAGCGTACTCGTCCATCGGTCAATTTTTCATATAGCATAGCTTGATGCATAATTAACCTCAATAATATTATACACTATATAAACAGGAGATGTTTGATCTCTGCAATCCTGATGAGATATTGAATTATCGGATGCATTTGTTAGGCAATTTCAGCGGGTTATTGTCATAGTCTTGCATATTTTTTTTATTTTATATCAAATCTTTTATACTTAAACAGTAAAAGATGTATAATAAATGACATACGGAGGTACTATCATGGGTATGGTTTTAGGTTTTGTACTCGGTGGTTTGCTTGCTTTAACCGGCGGAGTATTTACATACTTCTGTATAAGCGAGTTTACTGTTTTTGCATTCCACAACCTTGAATGGCTGGCTATTATACTGCTAATAATGGGGGTGGCTTCGGTTTTGGGTGGTGGCTATCTCATTTATAATTTGATAAAGAAAAGCTAAAGTCGAATTATATCTTTTCGTTAAACCCTTGATTTTTGTGATAAATAATTAATTATTTTTATTCGGTCTTTTATACAGGACATAAATAATCCCACGGAAAAACCGGTTCTCGCTCGTTTTTCCGTTAGCAAGTAGAGAAAATTGAATTATACAGAAAACAAGACAAGTAAAAATGTCATTTTAATAGTTGCTGTAATGACATCCTTCCTGACCCCCTTTATGGGCTCTTCAATCAACATCGCCCTGCCTGCTATCGGCTCAGAGTTCTCGATGGATGCCATTTCTTTAAGCTGGGTTGTCAGTGCCTATCTGCTGGCTTCGGCGGTCTTTTTATTGCCAATCGGAAGGGTGGCGGATATCTACGGGCGTAAGAAGATACTCCTTTTAGGGATAATCATATTTACCGTATTTTCTTTCTTGTTGGCAATTGCTACCTCATCGGCTTTAATTATTGCTCTGCGCGCTCTACAGGGGCTGGGCAGCGCTATGATATTCGGCACAGGAGTTGCCATTTTAACTTCGGCTTTCCCAGCTAGGGAAAGGGGAAGGGCGCTCGGTATAAATGTGGCTTCGGTCTATCTGGGGCTTTCCCTTGGGCCTTTTTTGGGCGGTATTCTTACCGAAAGCTTCGGCTGGCGCAGTATATTCCTGATCAATGTTCCTCTGGGTTTGATTGTAATCTTTATGATACTGTGGAAACTGAAAGGGGAGTGGGCGGAAGCACAGGGTGAAAAGTTCGATTTTACAGGTTCGATAATCTACGGCATCAGTTTGATCAGTTTCATGTACGGGTTGTCAATACTGCCGGATTTATCTGCCGTATGGTTTCTGGCAATCGGCGTTTTATGTCTTTTAGCTTTTATCTGGTGGGAGATGAAGAGCAGCAGCCCCATTTTAAATCTGAATCTGATAAGGCGAAATATGGTATTCGCTTTTTCCAATATAGCCGCTCTTATAAATTACAGCGCCACTTTTGCCGTCGCATTCCTGTTAAGCCTTTATTTACAGTATACTCAGGGGATGAGCGCCCAGACTGCCGGTATCATTTTGATTGCTCAACCTATCGTGATGGCGATTGTGTCTCCGCTTGCCGGCAGACTATCGGATAAAATTCAACCTCGAATTATTGCTTCATTGGGGATGGCACTGACCGCTGCAGGTCTTCTTTATTTCAGTTTTATAGATGCTGATACTACTATAGCTGTCATAATACTGGGGCTGGTGATTGTGGGATTGGGTTTAGCTTTATTTTCCTCTCCCAATACCAATGCCATAATGAGCTCGGTCGAAAACAAATACTACGGGGTATCTTCGGCAATACTATCCACAATGAGAATGGTCGGAAACATATTAAGCATGGGTATTGTAACAGTGCTGTTTGCCGTATTTATCGGAAGGGTCGAGATAACTCCCGAATACTATGCACCTTTCTTGGACAGTATGAAAGTTACCTTTGTTGTTTTTGCGGTTCTCTGCTTTTTGGGGATTTTTGCTTCGCTGGCCAGAGGAAGACTGCGGAGGCTGTAATAACCATCCAATGTAAATATTTTTACAATTTTGGTAACATTACATACGGTGAAGTATAAGGCTGTTATTTTCGATATGGACGGAACCCTGCTGGATACGCTGGCAGATATTACCGACAGCGTAAATTATGCGCTTGGTAGTCTCGGATTTCCTCTACTCGTTATATCCGAAATCCGCAATTATGTGGGAAACGGAGTATTGCGTATGATGGAGCTTTCGGTACCGGGCGGAACAGAAAATCCTCTTTTTAACGATGCCGTCAGTCTTTTCAAGCGGCAGTATGCCGAAAATTGCAGGAATAAAACAAGGCCTTACGACGGTATAATGGAATTATTGGAATGGCTTTTAGAACGGGGTTATAAAACAGCGGTTATTTCCAACAAGTACGATGAAGCCGTCAAAGAATTAAATCAATTCTATTTTTCAGAGTATATTCCGCTTGCCATTGGTGAAAGCAGTGATATAAAAAGGAAGCCGGCAGCGGATATGCTTCTGACGGCGTTAAACAGGCTTTCAGTCACCACAGAAGAAGCTATCTATATAGGTGATTCCGAAGTGGATATCGAAATCGCAAAAAATGCCGGTGTCGATTGTATTTCGGTTGCCTGGGGATTTCGTGACTGGGATTGGCTTGCCGCCCGTAGAGCAGGTAAGATAGTTGACTCTCCCGGTGAATTGTTATCGCATTTGTAAACATTATTTTCCTAATGGAGCAGGTTATGGCTAAGAAAGTAATCATTATCGGCGGGGGGCTGGCAGGGCTATCAGCCGGCTGTTATGCTGCCATGAACGGGTTCGATGTTCAAATTTTTGAACATCACTCGATACCGGGCGGGGTGGCGGCCACCTGGAAGCGCGGCGGCTACATCATTGACGGCGGCATCCATTTTGTAGCCGGTTATAAACCGGGAAACGGTATGCATAAAATTCTTGATGAACTGGGTGCTGCCGAGCCGGCTTTGTTTACCGATATGAAGGATTACGGCAACTTTATCCACGAACCTTCGGGCGTATCTATTCAAATAAACGGTGATATAGAAAAATTATCCGCAAAATTGAAATCTATGGCTCCCGCAGACATCGGGATAATTGAAGATTTCTTTAAGGGTGTGAAAGCCTTTCGCGGGCATGACTTCAGCACGATGGGGATGACCAATCCGCCCGAACTGGCGACTGTTTTTTCCCGTATCAAAGAGATGTGGCAGATGAGGTCTATTGTAAAGTACTTTACAGGGCCTTATACCAAAAAAATCAGCGATTATGTTGCAGACATACAAACGCCATGGTTAAGGGACTTTTTTTGTAATCTTTTTCTGTCGGAATCGCCGGTGTGGTTTCCGATGTTGTATTTGGCAATAGTGGCGGATAAGCAAGCAGGATTTCTGGCAAAGGGCTGCCTGCCTTTCGTACTTGCAATAGAAAAACGCTATAAGGCGCTGGGCGGGAAAATCAGCTACCGGTCGACTGTGGCAAAAATACTTGTCGAAAATAACAGGGCTGTCGGTGTACGGCTGGCGGACGGGCAGGATTTTCGGGGTGACTATGTAATCTCATGCGGCGATGGTTATAATGCCGTATTCAATCTGCTAAACGGCGATTATACGGATGAAATTGTAAAAGACAGATATGAAACTTGGCCTCTCTGCCGCCCGTTTTTAACCATTAGCTATGGTGTCAACCGGCTTTTCAAAAACGAGTTGCCGCTAAACACCGTTATTTTGAAGAAACCGCTGGTAATCGGCAACGAGCAGGTCGAATCATTTTTAATCCGCATCTTAAATTACAGTGACCAATTTGCGCCGGCCGGTAAGAGCGTTTTTCAAATCGAGATGGAAAACAGGTTCGATTACTGGTATAAACTGCAGGAATCCGATAGAAAGAATTATGAGGATGAAAAACAGTGGGTGGCGGCAGCGCTCTTACAACAGGTCGAAAAATATTACCCGGGTATCAGTAGAGATGTTGAGGTAATCGATGTGGCAACCCCTTATACAATGTGGCGATACACTTTGAATAATAAGGCTTCGTGGGGAGGCTGGCTCTTGGGTGCAGATAATATGATGGAAGTTATCGAACGCAGTTTGCCGGGGCTATCCAATTTCTATATGGCAGGGCATTGGGTGATGGGTGGAGTCCCAGGAGTAATACTTTCGGGGCGTCATGCTGTACAGCTTATCTGCCGAGATGAAAAGCAGAAGTTTAAGGCAAAATCTTTTTAGCAGCGAGGTTTTTATGGATATACCTTTTATCAGATGGTACGAGGCAATCGCAAAAAGAAGGTCTTACAGAACATACGATAAGAGCAAGGTTTTAGAGCCGGAAAAAATTGAGGCTTTGAATAACGTTTGTAAAGAGTTCAAGCCTTTTCCCGGTGTCCGCGCAACTCCGGTAACCGAACCGCGGGAAGATGTTTTTAAGTTTATAGCCGGCAGCTATGGCGTAATCAGCGACGCTCCGGCTTTTATCGCATTTATCGGCGATACAGAACACCCTAATGTTAACGAGTATGCCGGTTATATCGGTGAAGGAATTATGTTGGAGGCAACAGCGCTGGGTTTGGGCAGCTGCTGGGTTGCTGCTGCTTTCAGTGCCGGAAAAACAGCAGATATTATTGAAATGAACGATAATGAGCGTCTGATGGCTGTTACACCGCTCGGTTATGCTGTGCAAAATACCTCCATTAAGGATAAGGTAATGACCGGTTTCGGTCGTACGCATAAACGGCTCTCGGTTGAAAAACTGGTTACCGGTTTAAGCTATGAGCAGTCTCCGGAATGGATAAAGGACGCAATCGAAGCTGCCAGACTGGCTCCTTCGGCGGTAAACCGTCAGCCGTGGGGATTTAATATAGAGGAAGACGGAATTACCGTCTTTGTAAGAAGCAGTGGTACCGATTTCAATATTTCTTATCGTTTGGATTGCGGCATTGCTATGCTTCACATCGAGGTAGCGGCTCTGAATGCAGGTATCAGGGGCAAGTGGGAGTTTCTGGAGTCTCCCGGGGTGGCGAGGTTTAGGGCGGTTTAGGTTATTATACCTTACATACTTAGTCATTGTGAGGAATTTCTCTGCAATGTCATTTTAAGATGCAGACGAATGAATCTCATACAAATTATGGGAGCGACATAATTCCGAATCGTCGAGGCTTTGAGTTCCTTTTCGGAATGGATGCGCAAAGGCAGTTTCTTTCTCGCCGTTATGGTTCGACAAGCTCACCACGAACGGTTTGAGATTATTTCTTCCGCATCGTTCGGTACTCCGGCATTAAAGGCAAGAATCCGTTCGCCCTGAGTCCCGATATTCGGGAAAGGGTCAAACGAACGGATTAGGGGATTTATACCCCGCCCCGGATACTTCATTCGTCCATCACGAATTCAGTATGACAATGTAGAAGGACTCCTCACTATGGCGGGGGAATAAGATTTCCGTTCGTCCAGAGCCTGTCGAAGGATTTCAACGGAAATCGTGTTTATAACATGTACGCTATTATGGTTCGATTGGCTCACCACGAACGGCTTATATATTACTTCGACACTTTGTTGCGACATTCGGGATTGAGTACAAAAAAAGAGGGGCTTTCGCCCCTCGCTTTACATGTAAATGAAATTTATATCTTCGGCTTCTGTTTATGCCAGTCGGTAACCTGCTGGTATGCATGGGCGACTTTTAGAATGGTCTCTTCGGCAAATGGTTTTCCGATAACCTGCAATCCGATGGGAAGTCCGTCGGCAAAGCCGCCGGGTACTGTAATTGCCGGAACGCCTGCAATGTTGATGGGAATGGTAAAGATATCCGAAAGATACATCTGAATCGGGTCCTGTGCTTTTTCACCGATTTTGAACGGCACGGTGGGGGTGGTGGGGGTAACCAGAGCATCGTATTTTTCGAATGCACTATCAAACTCGCGGCGGATTAAAGTACGTACTTTCTGAGCTTTAAGATAATAGGCATCGTAATAACCGGCGGAGAGGGCATATGTTCCCAGCATTATACGTCTTTTAACTTCGGGCCCAAATCCGATTTCACGGGTCTTTTCCATTGCTTCCCACATGTTATCTGTATCCTTATAGGAAAAGCCGTATTTTACGCCGTCGTAGCGTGCCAGGTTAGCCGAGGCTTCCGACGGGGCGATGATATAGTAAACTGCCAGCGCATAAGGGGTGCTCGGCAGAGAAACGTTCCAGTCGATTA
>JAAYAZ010000158.1 GCA_012719115.1 Dehalococcoidales bacterium | reverse complement strand
GCATCCGCCGGAATCTCTCTCTGGGTTTTTCCGAATAACTGTGATAGGCGCATATGGTTTTAATTGAACTCCTTTTTAGAAATCACTATCAGAATTAAGGCTACTATGCCGATTATTTGAGTTGGTATGATGGCAAAAACCGCTCCGATTAACGCCAGTACCCAGTTTTTTTTGTTGATGGCAAAAGAACCTCCGATGATAGAAAGCAGGCTGACAACCAATAGCGGTATGGCGACCAGCCAGATTACGGTTAAGGGAATGCCGATGTTCCATACACCGAACGAAGACATAACCTCGGCGGCTATCTCGGCACCGAAAGCGATTCCGACTGTAATCACAAAAGCCGTAGCGATAATCCCGACAATCCCCGAAAGGATGCAGAGTATTCCCGCGGCTAACGGCATCCAGCCGTACGAAGGTTGTTCAACTTTTGTCGCTGTATTTTCTTCCATTTGATTGTTACTATAATTATAAACTATCAGATATGCATTTAACCACATTGCATTAAAATTTGCCAGTCCCCGATAGAGGAAATTAGTTAAAATTTTCGGAATTAGTAAATAGATTCCGGTTGGGTTGACCGTTTGTTGTCCGCGAACTTTTGCACTTATTGCCGTACTGAGTTCGTGTACTTCGACACTCTCAGGATGCTCGGAACCAAGCAAGCCGTTCGTGGAGCCTGTCCTGAGCTTGACGAAGGAAGCTTGTCGAACCATAACGGCGGTAATTGGCAAGTATGTTTTCTTCCGCTCTTACGACCTTTCGGCAAGCTCTGGGCGAACGGAAGAAATAAAGCCATTTTTGTCTTTCGACAGGCTCAGGATGCGCAGAAATCAGATAATACTTGAGACGATCAAGGATTTACAAAACCGTCTTTGTGATGAATTCCGATAAAGTAGGGACGATGTGGCAATCTCGCCCAATGATTTTATATAATAATAAGTGCAAAACGGGGTAATTAATCAGCATTGTAGGGATTGCTTCGCCCCGATAAATCGGAGACTCGCAATGACGACCTTATTTGTCATTTTGGGCAACGCACAGGCTCTGATGCAATTCGATAAGACTCATATCGATAACTCTTAGACTCTTCGCTTTGCTCAGAGTGACAGTTTAGCGTGCCTGTCGTTTTTAAAACAGTAGGGGCGACCATTGGTCGCCCGCACGGGGCGGACGGGCAATGCCCGTCCCTACGAATTATGACGTTAAAGTTGAAAAAACACCTTCCCTGGGGGGTGCGCTGTCCCGGCTTATCGGGATAGCAGATGAGGAAATTAATTTTATACCTCGAACTTTTCCACCTCTCGCATCAATACTTCAACGAAGTCCTTTTCATCCACAACCCCGATTTTCTCGCCTTTTTTGAAAAGCACTCCCTTGCCTTTGCCGCAGGCGATGCCGATATCGGCATCTTTGGCTTCCCCGGGGCCATTTACGACGCAACCCATAACAGCTACTTTAATCGGTTTATTGATTTTTGCCAGTCTTTCTTCCACCTGCTTAACAATCTCGATTAAATTAACCTCGGTTCTGCCGCAGGTGGGGCAACTGATCAGTGCCGGGCTGTATTGCCTTAAGTTCAGGCTTTTCAGAATCTCGTAAGCGGTAATTACTTCCTCTGCCGGATTGGTCGATAGCGAAACCCGTACGGTATCTCCGATACCCATATAAAGCAGCAGGCTGATACCGCAGGCACTGCGGATAACGCCGCTTTTTGCCGGACCCGATTCGGTAATACCAATATGCAGCGGATAGGGCACTTTTTCTGCGATATCCTTATAGGCTTCGATAGTGGTCGGTATGTCGAAGGCTTTTAGCGAAACCTTTATTAAATCGAAATCCCTGTCTTCAAGCAGTTTTATATGCCTCATCGCGGCAACGACCATCTTTTGCGCTTTCGTAAGCTTTGGGTCCAGGTCTTGCGGGAGGCTGCCGGCATTTACACCGATGCGAATGGGAATCTCTCTCTCTTTGGCGGCAGTAACGACGGCAGCTATTTTATCCGGCTCGCTGATGTTGCCGGGGTTGAGGCGCAATCCGTCCACGCCGGATTCAATGGCTTGCAGCGCCAGTCTGTAATCGAAGTGAATATCCGCTACCAATGGAATCTTTATTTGCTTCTTTATATTAGAAAGAGCTAACGCTGCTTCCATATCGGGAACAGCCGAACGGATGATTTCACAGCCGCAATCCTCAAGCTCTTTAATCTGCCTGACCGTCGCAGCCACGTCACGCGTATCGGTCTTGGTCATCGATTGCACAACTATAGGTGCATTGCCGCCGACTGTAACATCACCGATTCTGATTTCTTTTGAAACTCTGCGTTGTATCATCTTTATCCTTTATTCGCCTATTATACGCCCGATGTCCTGGAAAGTGATAGCGACCATCAGCATAATCAGCAGGGCAAAGCCGAGAAAGTGTATTTTCCCCTC